>CALFIE010000001.1 GCA_937876095.1 uncultured Flavobacteriales bacterium
CAATAAGCCAAGATCTCGGAACTCTAGAAAAAATGGTAATTGAAAGAGGGATTCAAACAGATACTTTTTATAAAGATACGCTGGCGGTGATTAATAATAGCAGGAAATATTTTTCAGATGTTTTGGCTCGCAGAAATGGTGTTTCTATTATCCCAAATTCACAAGAAAATAAATAATAAATTTCATACTTTATTTAACCACCGTTTTTTTTGAGGCCACTGAAAAACTAAAATTTCAGTTAGTCAATAAAAAAGGAGTGTAAATCTTATGGTTTTACGCTCTTTTTTTTGTATCTTAAAGCTCTATTTCAAGAGCAAAGAATGTTATTACAGCAGCAAAAAATTCAGTTGAGTGCCTATTCTGGGTTGTACGATTTGATTGTTCCCAAAGAAAATCTTCTTCGGAAAATTAATGAACTGATTGATTTTTCATTCATCTACGAAGAACTTTTAAATAAATACTGTTTAAACAACGGGCGCAATGCAGAAAGCCCTGTCCGAATGTTCAAATATCTTTTATTGAAAAGCATTTACACAGTTTCCGATGTGGATGTGGTGGAGCGTTCTCGCTACGATATGTCGTTCAAATATTTTTTGGAAATGACTCCCGAAGAGGAGGTTATCAATCCCAGTTCACTCACAAAATTCAGAAAACTGCGTCTGAAAGATACGGATCTGCTGAATCTTTTGATTGGTAAAACCGTAACGATTGCGATTGAAAAAGGGATTATCAAATCAAAATCTATTATTGTAGATGCTACGCACACTTTATCGCGAAGCAACCCCTTTTCCACGATCGAAGTACTGAGGGAGCGCTCGAAGCTGCTTCGGAAAACCGTTTATCAGTTTGATGAAGAATTTAAAACCAAAATGCCTTCAAAAAACCTTGAAAATGATTTAAATAAAGAGTTGGACTACTGCAAAAAACTTGAGAAAATAATTGAAAACGCACCCTCTATCAATGAAATTCCTTCGGTAAAAGAGAAATTGAATCTTTTGAAAGAAATGGTGGAAGATACCGATGAACAATTGATTTTTTCAAAAGATAGGGATGCCAAAACAGGTCACAAATCTGCTGAGAGTTCATTTTTTGGTTACAAAACGCATCTGGCGATGAGCGAAGAGCGGATCATTACGGCAGCGGTGGTGACTTCGGGCGAAAAAGGCGACGGCCAGGAATTGCCAAAATTACTGCAAATAAGCCAGGACAACGGGATGGAAGTAGATGCCATTATTGGCGATGCGGCTTACAGCGGAAAGGAGAATCTGAAAATCGCAAGTGAGCAAAATATTAAAATTGTAGCAAGATTAAATCCTTCCATTACGCAAGGTTTTAGAAAAGACGAAGACAAGTTTGATTACAACAAAGATGCCGACCGATTTGTTTGCCCAGCAGGACATCTGGCGATACGCAAAGCTCGGGGTGGAACCAAAAATGTAGGCAAAAATCAAGTCGACACCTATTATTTTGATGTTGAAAAGTGCAAGGTTTGTCCACTGAAAGAAGGTTGTTATAAAGATGATGCAAAAAGTAAAACCTATTCTGTTTCCATCAAATCGGATTTGCATCAGGATCAGATGGTTTTTCAGGAAAGCGATTATTACAAAGAAAAATCAAAACACCGCTATAAAATCGAAGCCAAAAACAGTGAACTGAAGAATGTACACGGGTACGACAGAGCCACCTCTTATGGTATAGAAAATATGCAAATGCAGGGAGCGATGGCTATTTTCGCAGTCAATTTGAAGAGAATCCTGAAATTATTGTAGAGAAAAGTAATCTCTATAGCCCATTTTTCATAATCTCTCGAAATACGCTCTAAAATCACAACTAAAAAAGTCCAAAAAATAACTTACAAAAAAATAAAGAGCTTATTAAAGATTTTTAAATCTCATAATAAGCTCTTATTTCCATACCAAATAAATTGGGCTATTGTAAGATGGAGAGTTTTTCAGTGGCCTCGTGCAACAGTTACCCCTCTTTACTTTGTAATCTGAAATATATATAACTTTAAACAACAAAACAGAGGTGAACCAGAGCTACCCATAAACTAGTGATTTAACTAACATATCAGTCCTCTGTTTTGTTTAAGGTTGAATAAGATTCAGATAGAATACTAGAACAGAACTAATAAAGATTTTAAATCATTCAACCATTTAGTTAAACCTAATTTCAAAGTTATGAAAAAATTTGAATTTTTTTTAGGCATTGATATTTCCAAAAATACACTTGATTATTGCCTGTTAGATGATCAATGCAAGGTTTTGGAAAAAGGAAAAGTAAATAACGAGCCAGTTTCGTTAAGCAAGTTTTTCCTGAAATTTGAAAATGAGTATTGTTGCAAAACAACTTTGTTGATTGTGTTTGAAAACACGGGTATTTATTCCAAACCGGTGGCGAGATTTTTGAATGAAAATAAGTGGTGTTATTCCGAAGTTTCGGCATTGGAAATCAAGCGTTCCAAAGGCGTTTCCAGGGGCAAAAGCGACCGTGTAGATGCTCATCAGATTGCACAATATGGCTTTAGGAATTTGGACAAAATAATGCTTTGCACAGAGCCTGAACTTATCCATCAGCAACTGAAAATTCTCAATACAGAAAGAGAAAAAATGCTTTCTGCCATTAGCAGTTTTTCCCGCACTGGTGAAGCGGAAGAGTTTTTGGGCAAAGAAGTTTTTAAAGTGGTAAAAACACACAACCGCCAAACATTGTCTGCCTTGAGAAAGCAATTAAAGCAGCTTGATGACAAGATTTCGGCACTTCTACGCAGCAACGAAGATTTAAAGAAAAAACAAGAACTTTTAAAAACTATTCCCGGCATTGCAGAAGTGGGTTCGCTTTACCTTCTTTTGGCAACGAAAGGTTTCACACGATTTAAAAACTGGCGAAAATTTGCCTGCTATTGTGGCATTGCACCTTTCGAATACAGCTCTGGAAGCAGTATCAGAGGCAGAAATAGGGTAAATCCTTTGGCAGACAAAAAGATGAAATCTTTGCTTCATCTTCTAGCCTTAACCTCCATTCGGCACGATCCTGAACTGAAATTATACTACGAACGAAAAAAAGAAGAAGGAAAACACAGTTTATTAGCCTTAAACAACGTAAAATGCAAACTGGTAAGCCGCATTTTTGCAGTCATCAAACGAGAAACGCCCTATGTAAAAACCCATCAATTTGCCAATTGAAAATATTTAAAAATTTTCTTGTTTTTTGACATAGAATATGTTAGTGGCAGTTTTATTGTTTCGGCTTCTTTGTCAAGTCAATATTAAAGTTTGCATTAATGATTAACCCGTTGTTATTTTGAAATACATTTTGACCGTTTATTTGTCTGCCGAACTGAACGGTTTGATTTAAATATCCGCCTTCAATTCTAATGTTTTTGTTAAAGCGATACCCAAGTAGAATTCCAATTCTATTCTGGTCAAAGATATTAGCATTTACATTTTCTCCAAATCCAACAAAAATTTCGTCATACAATGCAATGTATGGTGTTTTGTCTTTTACTTCTTTACCTTTTAAAGGTACTTGAAGTCTAACCATATATCGCATTCTGTTTAGTAGTGGAAATTCATCTTCCTTTTCTACGTTAGCTGAACTATATCGTCCAACAAATCTTTGCTCTAACATAAAACGGTGAGAAAAATCTACTATACCTTCCTTATGAGATAGTTGCACCATTTGAAATAATCTGTGTTCGGTAAAATCTCTACCAAGTCCGTTTATAGGTATTTCGCCATAGGGAAATGTTTCTATCCAAGCGTAACCTGCTCTAATCAATACTCTTGGATTGAGTTGGTAATTTACGCCAACTCTTAAAAGACTTTGTTGCCATTCTGTTATGTAATTATCCCTACGCCATTGATATTCGGTATGTAATCCAAATTTTTCTGACAATTTGAAAGTGCCAAAATAATTGTACCAACCAATGTTTTCGTGGGTTTTTATACGATTATTTTGACCTGTAACATTATTACTAATGAAACAAGTCAAAACAAGTATAATCAATAAATTTCTATTCATTTTATTTTACAAATTCAAGTGTTCCGTCTGTTAAACGATAAAATGCACCTACAATTTTAATTTCACCTTTGTCTTCCATTTCTTTTAGAATAGGACT
>CALFIE010000002.1 GCA_937876095.1 uncultured Flavobacteriales bacterium
AATCAAGACTTGGAAACTCAGCTAAAAATTGAAAATTAATTCTAAAATTTCCAAACTCGCTCGCAAACAAGATTGTTGCTACATTTCAAATTTTGTGGCGAGCTCAAACAGTGGAAATTTCTTCACGAATTAATTTACAATTTTCTTAACGCCTCTGTTCCCTTGGTCATTTTAAAATACAATAAAGTACTCTGAAAGTGCTAATTCAATTACTCAAAAACTCAATCACTCAAAAATTAATTACTACAATTCCGAAGAAGGCGCTAATTCGTAGGGTTCTTTTCCTTTTTCGAAAATTCGGGTGAGTTCGGTTCCTTCGGTGGTGATTTTGTCGCCAATTCTGCGAATCCAATTTCCTTCTCTGAGTCCAACTACTTTTGTAGAATTTTGGGTGAGAAATTCTCGGATTCTGGTTTCTCTTGTTTCACCATTGTGTTTCAAATCGGGATTTGGATCTAAATAATGCGGATTGAGATTGAAGGGAACCAATCCCATACAATCAAAACTTGGTGGATAAACAATCGGCATATCATTGGTAGTTTTCATATTGATTCCGCCAATATTGCTACCTGCAGATGAACCAAGATATGGTTTGCCTGATTTTACATTTTCTGCTAAAATTTGCATCAGGTTTTCTTCGTGCAAAGTTTTCACGAGTAGAAAGGTATTTCCGCCACCTGTGAAAAATCCTTTTGCTGAATTGATCGCAGAAATTTTATCTGGAAACTCGTGTAATCCTTTTACAGAAATCTGGAGTTCTGCGAAGAAATTGCGTGCAATTTGGGTATAATCGTCGTGAGAAATTCCACCTGGTCTTGCAAAGGGTACAAAAATAATTTCTTCTATTCCAATGAATAATTCAGTGATTTCTGTTCTGATGTAGTCTAAATACTTACCACCATAAAGCGTGGATGTTGATGCGAGGAGGAGGTTCATTTTTTTTGAATTAGAATATTTGAAAATGAGGTAATATGAAAATTATGCAATTCGTTGATTCGTGAATTTGTTAATTTGTTAATTCGTGAACTTGTTAATTTGAAAATAAATCATTGCGAATTTACGAATTTGCCACTATAGAAATAGCGAATATACAGATTTATGAATCAACGAATTTGCAGTTTAACGAATTTACAAAACGAAAAAGTACTACTGCTAATGAATTGCGCCCC
This sequence comes from uncultured Flavobacteriales bacterium, assembly GCA_937876095.1. Classification (GTDB taxonomy): domain Bacteria; phylum Bacteroidota; class Bacteroidia; order Flavobacteriales; family Weeksellaceae; genus CALFIE01. The sequence continues at coordinate 1,170 of CALFIE010000002.1, forward strand.
GAGTTGAGCGGAAATCCTTTTTTTTTGGAGGCGGCGACTTCGTCGCCGCCTCCAAAAAAAAAGATTGGGAGCGGAACGAGGAAATTGGCGCCCAAAAAAAAAATAAAAAACAATTGGTTTTTTGGCTTTGAGGTATATTGATTATCTTTGCAAAAAAATAATTTTTATGAAATTTTTTATTGACACTGCCAATTTGGAACAAATAAGAGAAGCCCAAGATTTGGGAATTCTGGACGGCGTAACTACCAATCCGAGTTTGATGGCAAAAGAAGGAATTGTAGGTAAAGAAGCGATTATGAACCACTACAAAACGATTTGCGAGATTGTAGATGGCGATATTTCTGCCGAAGTTCTGAGTACTACGTACGACGAAATGATTGCAGAAGGTGAGGAATTGGCGAAAATTCATAAAAATATTGTGGTGAAAATCCCAATGATTAAAGATGGAATTAAGGCGCTTAAATATTTTTCGGACAAAGGAATCAAAACGAATTGCACACTGATTTTCTCGGCAGGACAAGCTCTTCTAGCTGCAAAAGCTGGTGCAACTTATGTTTCGCCGTTTTTGGGAAGGTTAGATGATATTTCTACCGACAGTCTGAATCTGATTGAGGAAATTAGAATTATTTTTGATAACTACGATTATGACACCGAAATTTTGGCAGCTTCTATCAGAAATTCTATGCACATCATCAATTGTGCGAAAATTGGAGCCGATGTAATTACTTCTCCACTTGCACCAATTTTGGCGTTGCTAAAACATCCTCTCACAGATTCTGGTTTGGCGCAATTTGTGGCTGATTCTAAGAAAATGATGTAGGAGTTTGGAAGTTGGAAGTTTTCTTATTCTAAATAATAGAAAATCCTGAAAAAATATTTTTTTTCAGGATTTTTTTATTCCCATCTAATAATAAAATACAAAAAGTACATTTTATTTTTTGATTATCCGTTTAATTACCCATCCCTGTAATGTTAGCAATAATAAGCCT
>CALFIE010000003.1 GCA_937876095.1 uncultured Flavobacteriales bacterium
GGCTTAGATAACACGCTTGGATAAGTATCTGTTAAAGCTGAATTTTTAACAGATAATATTTTTGATGAAAATGAAAAAATTCTCTATTTTCCTACAAATTGTGATTGCATTTTTTGCGGTCTATTCTTGTATTCCGGGTAATGCCAATTTGGTAGATCCTAGTATTTCTGGACCTAGAATTATTACTAAAATAGATAGTTCAAATGTTATGAAACAAGAATTTATCTCTAACAATTCGGGTGTTTTGCAGCAAGTGAAATTTTCTTCTGGAGAATATCAAAACATTAGTTATAATGGCAATAATAAAATTTCTAAAATTACTTCATATGAAGGTACTACTATTGAAGCTGAATGGCAATTGAGTTATGATGCTAATAATAGATTATACAAAGTTGAACAGACTGATTATCTCAATAGTGCTTTTCATTCTTTTATAGAGTATCTCTATACCTACAATAGTGCAAACCAAATAACTCACATAGATAGTATAACATCATTTGCTTTAGGAGGAGGAACTGGGAGTTTTTATGGTGTAATAGATTATACCTACTCTGGAAATAATATCGTAAAAGCGGTAGAAAACTCAAATGCTATTATCAATGGGGTTCCAGAACCATTGGATCCAATTACAGAAAAAAGCATCATTTTTGAAAATTTTGACGGGAAAATTAATCCAATGTCAACTTTACCAAAGGAGTATTTGATTTTTATTAGTTCTCCGTCAATTTTTACTTCTTCAATTCTTTCTGCAAGTAATTCATTAAAAAATACGATTTATGCTGGTGGAACCAATAGTACAAGTACGTCAACAGGATTTAATTACGATTTACAGAATTATCCAATTTCTGATGTGTCTGGCGTGGTGAAATATCATTACAAAGCAATACAGTAATTGTAACCCAAGTAATATTATTATTTTAACAATAGCAAGAATCTATAATTGAGAAAAAAAAATTATATTTGTAAAAAATTATAAAATAGCAAATCCAATGAAAAAAATATTATATCTTATTACTACTTCTTTAGTAGTTTTTACCTTATTTTCTTGTAAAAGAAATATTGATGATAATGGTGATGTTCTAAACGACTATCAGACTCCACTTGCAGGAATCAATGGACCAAGAGCTTTGGCGAAAGAAAACATCAATGATTTAGTAATGTTGCATTATTTATATAATGGTGCTAAATTAGAAGCTACTGTTGCTTCAGATGGCGCATTAACAGAAATTATGAATAACGGGAATCTTATTTATCAAATAAAATACAATGGGAAACTCGCAACCGATAGTGCAGAAGTGGTACAATATTATACGTATAATACCAACGAAAAACTTACTGAAATTGCAGAAACGCAACGCATTATTTCATTAGCAACTCCAGCTGTAGCTACCAAAAAATACAAGCATAAGTATGTACTTACTTACAACACAGCTGATAAATTAAGTAATATTGTAAAACATAGTGGTTTAGATGTTCCAGGTAGTGCATTTAATTTTACCGATTACGAAAAATATAATTTCACTTATACAGGAGAAAATTTGACTGGTCTAACGATAGATCGAGGACAAATTACAAGTACTGGAACTTTGGGGCCGTCTCAAAACCAAACAATTTATAGTTACCAAAATTATGACACCAAATTTTCGCCTTATACTACATTAAATTGGGGTTATAATTTGCACTATATGTTGAGAGACCAAGTATATGGTTTCCATTTGTCTGCCAATAATCCAGGAAAAGTAATAGTTTCAGGAACCACAATTCCTACACCAGTAAATTATACCAGTACTTTCTCTTACGATTTACAGAATTATGCGATTACAGGATTTGGTTACAATTTTATTTACAAACCTCTGTAATTATTAAGATGATATTTCACCTATAAAACCGGTTTTTATGACCGGTTTTTTTTATTAAAATAGGTATTTTTGTTACCTTAAAAAGTTCTTAAATGAAATATTTATTGGTAGGTCTCGGTAACAAAGGAGCGGAATATGCAGAAACTCGGCATAATATTGGTTTCAAGGTTGTAGAAAAAATTGCAGAAATCATAGTAGAACCTTTCAAACCAGTTAATTTTGGGCTTCTTGCAGAAGGTAAATACAAAGGCAGAAAAGTTCTGGTTTTGAAACCAGATACCTATATGAATCTTAGTGGAAATGCAGTTAGGTTTTGGATGCAGAAAGAAAATATTCCTGTCGAAAATATATTGATAATAAGTGATGATTTAGCCTTAGCTTTTGGAACGTTGCGTATGAAATCCAAAGGTTCAGATGCGGGACACAATGGTCTGAAAAGTATTCAGGAGCAGTTGCAAACCACAAATTATCCTAGATTGAGATTTGGTATTTCTGCTGATTTTACAGAAGGGAAACAAGTTGATTATGTCTTAGGAAAGTGGAATGAATCTGAACTCGAAAAATTACCAGAGAGAATTGACTTGTTTGCTAAAGCTTCGCTTTCTTTTGTTTTTGCTGGAATCCAAAATACGATGACTTCGTACAACGGAAAATAAATTTTTCTACATAAAAAAAGGATAAAAATTAACTTTTATCCTTTTTTATTTATTACTGCAAAATCCAAATCGAGTTGTGATCGCCTTTCAGTGTTTTGGCATCTATAATTTCTAGCATATGGTTAGTATTCATTATTTGATTAGAATATTTTATTTCCTTACCTTTTATAGTAAAAGTTGCAGTATTCATAATATCTCCAGTTTTGTATTCCAGATTTTTATCATCTATGAATTTGATGGTTTGCTGACCTCCTAGTTGAGCAGGAGTTTGGTCACCTTTCAGTACAAAAGTTTTTCCAGAGAAATCTGTAGGTTTGTAATTAGTGGTGCTACTACTTGTGCAAGAAAACACCAATAGTGGAATGGTTAAAACCATCAATGATTTTAGAAAGTTTTTCATTTTTTTGTTATTTTAATTATTTTTTTTAAAAGTAATGATTCAATTTTCTTACCAAAAGTACTTATTTTAATATAAATTGCAAGGGAATTGGTAACCTTTTTGCCCACGAAATTTCGGAATGATTTTCACCTTGAAATTTCAGGGTTTTCCAGTTTTTTTCAAAGGAATTATGTTTTTAGTTTGGATTAAAAATACATCAATTCTGGTTATTAATAATAAAAAAAGCAGAAATTTTTCTGCTTTTGTATAATATCAATAGTTGTTTAGTAATTTTCAAGCATTTCATCAGTGATTTCCAAATTATGATAGACGTTTTGTACATCATCATCTTCCTCAAATCGTTCTAGCATTTTCATATTTGCTTTGAATTGCTCTTCTGATACAGATTTTGAAGTATTAGGAACTCGTTGTAATTCTGAGCTTTTAGCTTCTAATTTTAGTTCATCTAGTTTGTGTGATAACGCTCCGAAATCTTCAAATTTGGTGGTAATCATCACTTCATCTTCATCTTGATCTATTTCTTCTGCACCACCATCAATCATTTCCATTTCGAAATCATCCCAATTCATGGTAATCGCAGATTTATCTATAGTGAAAATTCCTTGTCTATCAAAAATGAAGGCAAGTTCACCATTTTTACCTAAATTTCCATCAAATTTATTGAAAATAGCTCGAACATTTGCAACGGTTCTAGTAGGATTATTGGTAGTACATTCCACAAAAAATGCAACTCCACCTTGTCCGTAACCTTCGTAAGTGATTTCTTCATAATTTTCAGCGTCTGCACCGCTTGCTTTTTTTATAGCACGTTCTACATTGTCTTTTGGCATATTGGCACCTTTTGCATTCTGTATGCATCTACGTAATGCTGGATTAGCTTCTGGATCTGTACCTCCTGCTTTTACTGCAAGTGCAATGTCTTTACCAATTTTAGAAAATGTTTTGGCCATTTTGTCCCAACGAGCCATTTTAGATGCTTTTCTGTATTCGAATGCACGTCCCATATTTTATACCTTTTTATGCTTGCAAAAATACAAAATTTACCACAAAAAAACACTCCCAATTTTGGGAGTGTTTTTATTATTTAGAAAATTAATTATAAATTATTTTCTTTTTTTTGTAGCTTTTTTCTTAGTAGTAGCTTTTTTCTTAGTAGTAGTCTTCTCTACCACGTCAGATTTTTTGTAAGAATCCCAATCAGCTGTATTAGATATGTATTTTACAACTACTTTTCTATCTGCCATTCTTTCTGCATCAGAAGCTGATTCTGAAACTTGAGCATTTTGCTCACCAATACCAATAGATTTTAAAGAGTTAGGATCAACACCTCTTGCATCTAGTGCAGCAACTACAGCAGCAGCTCTTCTTTGTGATAAATCTAAGTTATATGAGTCAGCACCTTTTTTATCAGTTTCACCAATTAATAGATAGTGACCACCATCTTTTTTAATTAATTCAGTTGCAGTCATCAAAGCTGGTTCTGATTCTGGTCTGATTGTAGCTTTATTGAAGTTAAAGTAAATACCTTTCAAAGCTTCTTGAATTTTTTCAGTTTCACCAACAGCTGGTTTTGGACAACCATTGTATTCAGCTAAACCGTAAACAGTAGGACAAGCATCATCTTTATCTAAGATTCCATCGTTATCTGAATCTGGATATGGACATCCATTGTTTTCAACTGGACCTGCAACATTTACACAAGCATCGTCTTTGTCAAGAACACCATCTCCATCAGTATCTGGCCATGGACAACCTTTGTTTTCAACTGGACCAGCAACATCTGGACAAGAATCATCTTTATCGGCAATTCCATCACCGTCTGTATCAGGACAACCTTTGAATTCTTTTAGACCTGGTGTATCTGGACAATCATCTTCTTTGTCTAAGATTCCGTCTTTATCTCTGTCTGTTTGTCCAAATCTGAACAATAATGAAGCAGAAGCTTGCCAAAAGTTAGCAACGTTTGATTGTTTGTTATTAGGTGTAGAAACATAATCACCTTGAATTCCTAAACCAAAGCTTTTTGTAAGCCAAAGATTGGTGCCTAAACCGAAAGGCATAGCAAAAAAGTTTGCTTTACCTGTTGCAGCATTATCTTTATCATAAGCGATCATTTCACCAGCATTTCCTAAATCTGTTCTAGGGAATGATAAACCTGTGTAATCATGTCTTAAATAACCAGCACCAACTCTTACATACGGATCAAACCAAGAATTTTCGTTCCAAAGACCGTTTAATTTTAGTTGTAAACCAAGGTTTGTAAGTAGCATAAATTCTTTACCCATATCAAATCTTTTGTTGCCAACATTACCAACAGAAGTTTGCCAGTCGATTACCATCCATTTGTTTAAGTTTCTTGCAACTGTAAGTTTAGATAGAGGAGGTGTGATTTCATAGTTGTTTATTGCGAAAACATCTTTGAATCTACCAAGTTTTTCTCCTACACCACCATTAGCTATAGCTAAATGGTTTTCCGCATGAGCACCAACACCTATTAACCAAGGATTACTGGTAGTCTGAGCGAAAACAGTAGAGGCAACAGTAAGTGCCAATGCTGAAATTCCTAATTTTAGATTTTTCATAGAATTAAATGATTAAATAATTGATAATGCAAAATAAATACAAATTTTCCTTATACACAAAGTTTTTTAAGGATTTTTTAACTTTTCTTCAAAATTCGATCTAGATTTCGTTTATTCTCTCGGTCTTTTATACTTTCACGCTTGTCAAATAGTTTTTTCCCTCGAGCAAGCGCAATTAAGATTTTTGCTTTTCCTTTATCATTAATATATAACTTGAGAGGTACAATCGTGTTTCCAGCATCTTTGAGTTTTTTTTCAAATTTTTGTAATTCTCTGTGATGTAATAGTAATTTTCGTTCTCTTTTGGTTTTATGATTGTAGAAGGTTCCGAGTTTGTATTCATCAATCATCATGTTAATAATATACAACTCACCTTCTACGAATTGGCAAAAAGACTCTGTAATACTTGCTTTAGAAGACCGCAATGATTTGATTTCTGTACCTGTAAGAACCATTCCAGCTTCTATCTCTTCTAGAATTTCATATTCAAATCGGGCTCTTTTATTAAAGATATTGATGGATTTTTGTATTTTCATTCTTTTTTTACAATTTTCGGAATTTTATTATTAATAATAAAGAACTCAAAAATTAATGGGATCTAAATTGATTAGTACGAAAAAGAGGGTAGTGTAGAAAACTGCATTTAAAACCCAATTTCTTTTCGTAATTTTGCACCAAATTTACAAAACTATATGTTAACAGTATCTAATTTATCATTACAATTTGGGAAAAGAGTACTTTTTGATGATGTAAACATTATGTTTACCAAAGGAAATTGCTACGGAATCATAGGTGCAAATGGTGCAGGAAAATCCACTTTTCTGAAAATTTTAACCGGAAAACAAGATCCAACTACCGGAAATATTTCACTAGAGCCAGGTAAAAGAATGTCGGTTCTGGAGCAAGATCACTTTGCTTACGATCAATTTACCGTTTTAGAAACCGTACTTAGAGGAAACAAAAAACTCTTCGAAATAAAAGAAGAAATGGATGCACTCTATGCAAAAGAAGATTTTTCTGATGCAGATGGTATAAAAGCAGGTGAACTTGGGGTAATTTACGATGAAATGGGAGGTTGGAACTCAGAATCGGATGCGCAAACTATGCTCTCTAATGTAGGTATTAAAGATGATATGCATTGGCAAATGATGAGCGAATTAGAGAACAAAGACAAAGTAAAAGTCCTTCTTGCTCAAGCGTTGTTCGGAAATCCAGACGTATTAATTTTAGATGAGCCAACCAATGATTTGGATATAGAAACCATATCTTGGTTAGAAGATTTCTTGGCAGATTACGAAAATACAGTGATTGTGGTTTCACACGACCGTCACTTTTTAGATACCGTTTGTACACACATAGGTGATTTAGATTATGCCAAACTCAATCTTTACACAGGTAATTACTCGTTTTGGTATCAAGCTTCTCAGTTAGCAACCAGACAACGTGCACAAGCCAACAAAAAAGCGGAGGAAAAGAAGAAAGAATTGCAAGATTTTATCGCGCGATTTTCTTCGAATGTTGCTAAAGCAAAACAAGCAACTGCACGTAAAAAAATGATTGATAAACTGAATATAGATGATATCAAACCATCGTCTAGAAGATATCCTGCTATTATTTTTGATACCGAAAGAGAAGCAGGAGATCAAATTTTAGAAATCAAAGGTTTAGAAAAAACAAAAGATGGGGAACTGCTTTTCAGTGATGTGAATCTGAATTTGAAAAAAGGAGATAAAGTGGCCATCATTTCAAAAAATTCCCTTGCAATTACCGAATTTTTCCAGATTTTAGAAGAAAATAGTATCGCAGATAAAGGTACTTTCAATTGGGGAGTTACTACCACGCAATCATATATGCCACTAGATAATACCGATTTCTTTACCGAAGATATCAACTTGGTAGATTGGCTTAGACAATTCACTAAAAATGATGATGAAAGACACGAGGAATTTATGCGAGGATTTTTGGGTAGAATGTTATTCTCAGGAGACGAAGCACTGAAATCTTGCAAAGTACTTTCCGGAGGTGAGAAAATGAGATGTATGTTCAGTAGAATGATGTTACAACGTGCTAATATTTTGGTGATGGATGAACCGACCAATCACTTAGATTTGGAGAGTATTACTACGCTCAATAATTCTCTGATGAATTTCAAAGGAACGATTTTGCTATCTTCTCATGACCACGAAATGTTGAATACCGTTTGTAACCGAATTGTAGAACTCACACCAAAAGGAATTATAGACAGAGAAACTACTTACGACGAATATCTTGCCGACAAAAAAGTGAAAGAATTGCAACAAGAGATGTACTCTTAAAGATTTTTTTTAAATCAAAAAATAAGAAAAACACTTCAAATTCTGAAGTGTTTTTTTTTATATCCAACTTTTGAATAAATTATAAATATAGACTTCAAATAAAATTTTTTACAAAAAAAATTCCCTATTTTTGTAACATGAGTCAAAAGTGGATTTACAGTCAAGAGCCAGATGAAGAAATTGTAGACAGCATCAGTTCGTCACTCGGTTTTGGGAGTTTAGAATCCAAAATTTTGGTGTTACGAGGAATTGATGATTACCAAAAAGCACGGGCTTACTTTAAACCGAATCTTACCGATATTCACAACCCATTTCTTATGAAAGATATGCAAGTTGCAATTGATAGAATTGCAACGGCTATAGAAAATGGAGAGAAAATATTGGTTTTTGGCGATTACGATGTAGATGGTACTACTGCAGTCGCACTCATGTATCTTTATTTATCAAAAATTGTAGACAAAAAATACTTAGAGTATTATATTCCTGACCGCAATTCAGAAGGTTACGGAATTTCAGATGAGGGAATCAATTACGCCAAAGAAAACGGATTTTCATTAATAATAGCACTCGATTGTGGTATAAAATCCATAGATAAAGTTGATTACGCGAATTCTTTGGGTGTAGATTTCATCATTTGTGATCACCATTTACCAGGCGATGAAATTCCGAAAGCAATCGCAGTTCTCGATCCGAAAAGACAAGATTGCAGGTATCCTTTCAAAGAATTATCTGGTTGTGGAGTTGGTTTTAAGTTATGTCAAGGTCTGAACACGATTTACAAAATTCCAGAGCAAGAGTTGTTTGATTTAACTGATTTGTTGGCGATTTCTATCGCAGCAGACATAGTTTCTATGACCGGTGAAAACCGTGTTTTGGCAAAATTAGGATTGAAAATTTTACGCAAAACCAGACGATTAGGTATCCGATTACTTATTCCCGAAGACAAATTGGCGAATTTCGAAATTTCTAATATCGTTTTTGAAATTGCCCCCAAAATAAATGCAGCAGGTAGAATTTCTCACGGGAAAGCCGCAGTTGAACTTATGGTTTCAGAAAATCTTAAGAACGCCCACGAAATCGTGGACAACATCATAAATCTCAACGATTCTCGTAGAGAAATGGATGCCAATGCAACACTTTCTGCACTTAGCCAAATTTTGGATAACGAAAAACTAAAATCTACTTTTACTACAGTAGTTTATCATCCTTCTTGGAACAAAGGCGTCATAGGAATTGTAGCGTCACGATTAATTGAGACTTACTATAAACCAACCTTGGTTTTTACCGATGGTAACAATGGCGAAATGGTGGCTTCTGCAAGAAGCGTTTCCGATTTCGATGTTCACGAAGCATTGGATTTGTGTAGTAATTATTTTCTGAAATTTGGAGGACATCCTGCTGCTGCAGGTTTGTCTATGGAGAAAGAGCAATTTGAGGAATTCAAAATAAAATTTGAAAATGTAGTTGCCGAAAGAATCCAAGAACACCAAAAACAACCGAGTTTAACGATAGATACCATCGTACAAACAGATGATCTGAATCGGGAGTTTTTCCATTTTCATAGGAAATTAGCACCATTTGGACCACATAATATGAAGCCAGTTTTGGTGTTGAAAGACCAAAAAATTACCGGTCACGTAAAATTGATGGGCAAAGATGGCAATCATCTCAAATTTTATATAAAACAAGAAAATACAGGCAGAAATATAGAATGTGTCGGCTTCAAATTAGGAGCGCATTTCAATGATTTTAAAGAAAAAAAATTCGATTTGGCTTTCACCATAGAAGAAAATCATTGGAAAGGAAATGTAACGTATTTCCTGAATATAAGAGATGTGAAGTTTCATTAGAGTTACGGGATTCGCGTTTCGAGGTAAAAACCCGTAACTCGAATCTCGTAACTTGCACCAATTAATTATGAAAAAAATCGGTCTTTTCTTCGGCTCTTTCAATCCAATTCACATTGGACACCTAATATTGGCAAATTACATTGTCGAAAATACAGATATGCACGAATTGTGGTTCGTGGTAAGTCCGCAAAATCCTTTCAAAGAAAAAAAATCATTATTAAAAGACAGCAACAGATTGGCAATGGTGAATTTGGCCATAAAAAATTACCAAAAAATGCGAGCTTCAGATGTGGAATTCGCTTTGCCAAAACCAAGTTACACGATTGATACGTTGGTTTATCTGAAAGAAAAATACCCCAATTTTGCGTTTAGTTTAATTATGGGCGAAGATAATTTGGCGAATTTTACCAAGTGGAAAAACTACGAAACTTTGGTCAAAAACCACCAAATAATTGTTTATCCCAGATTATTTGAAGGCGATAAAAAAGAAAACTATTTCAGTCACGAAAACATACACCAGATTTCTGCGCCTATTATAGAACTTTCTGCCACCGAAATCCGCCAAATGATAAAAGAAGGCAAAAACGTGCGACCAATGCTTCCACCAGAAGTTTTTGAATATTTAGATGGAAGCTCTTTTTATAAGTGATGAGTTTTTGGATGGGAGTTGGACGTTTTACAAAATAGAAATTTAGATCTCCAAGAAATGTACTTAGCTTTTTGAAACCAATAATTAATAATGAGATTACCTATTTTTGCAACAATTAAAATCTCGTAACACGAAACTTGTAACACGTATCTCAAAATGAACTTCATAGAAAACTTTTTCGCCAAATATTCGCAAGAACAAATCATCAGAAATTTTCGGGCTGCAGCTATTGCAGAAGGAATTTCGTGTTTTTTTCTGTATTTGGTTGGTATGCCACTCAATTATACCTATCACGAAACATGGTCTTTGGTTTTGATGATTATCATAGGTAATTTACACGGCTTATTTTTTACCATTTATTTGTTACTTTGTATTCCTGCCAGAAAAATCTATAATTGGGACGATGAAGATTTTGTTTTCGCTTTACTTGCCGCATTTTTCCCGTTTGCAACAGTTTGGGTAGAAAAAAAACTCGCCCAATTTGATAGAGAATAAAAAAAGGAGCTTTTCAGCTCCTTAAATTTTTTTACCGCAAAAGTTTCAAAAGATATTTTCCTCTTAAAGTAATTCAAAAGTTTGCAAAATCCAAAAGGGAAAATAAAATTCTCTTTTGCAAACTACTGCATTAACTATTATTTAAGGGTTATTTCTTTTGATATTTTTGCGGTAAATATTTAAAAATCTCTCAATACGTGCCCAGTTCCTGTAAGTGTATGAGAACCTGTAGAATCTACAAACGTTCCGTTCAGTGTGAAATCTACGTAAGTACCAATTGCTCCGAAACTATTTACTTTAAACAAAATATTGTTGGTTGTTCCATTTACATTGATTGCGGTAGTTGCACCAGGAATTCCGCTTAAATTTAAGGTATATCCTGAATTGATGGACAATCCATTGGTAAGAACTGCAGGATAATTCAGCCCAAAAATATTGGTAGAAGAATGGTTGATATTGGTGTAAGTACCATTTGGAGAAGTTGCAGAACTCACGCTGAAAGTTCCCACGCAAATTTTTGGATCTTGATTATCGATTTGGTAAGTAATAAATTCAGTAACTGCATTACAAGTAGTGATGCTTCCTACATTGGTAGTTGGTATAGTTGCTGTAAAAGCAATATTACCAGAAGTTTGCATATTGGTATAGTCATAACCATTTAATACAAATTGTTGGGTACTGTTACATGCAAAAGTGGTGAAACTAAAAGCTCCATTATTCACCAATAAGAAACTATTTTGATAAAAATTTGAAATATTTGCAGAGGTAAGTTGTACCATTCCATCGGTTACGTTGTTTCCAGAGCAATCTTTCAAAATACCTGTAATATTAAATGTTTGCAACACAGAATTACTAAGTGTTACAGGAACTGTGTTGGTAGAATTGGTAACAAAAGGACCAATTGGTGCAGCATAAATCATATTGTTGCATTGGTCGAAAATACTGAGCGTAAGTCCTGTATTTGCAGGAACCAAACCAGTTGCAACACCATAGTTATCGGTCATCGTATTGTGATTATATGTTTGTCCGGTAACTGAAATTTGCACTCTAATTCCGCTAATTGGTTGGTTTGCTGTATTATTTACTGTAACATTTAGTGTACTTAAAGGATAAGGATAGTCACAATTCCACCAAGAAAAATGCGACACATTGCCAACATAAGTCGCACCAGTTTTGATTGCAGCACCTTCTAATTTCCAAATTCCTAAACTTTCATCAAAAGACCAAAGTGGAATAGAAGCAGGTGCAGAAGCACTTTGTGTAGCACTTATTGGTAAGGTAATTTCTGCGGTGTGTCCGGTTGAGATTTGAAGATTTTGACCAGAACTTCCGGTTAATTGTACGTGTACCATTCCGTAACTTTCCAAAACACGAGGATTTCCTTCTGCATCACTTGCAAGCAAAGTTCCGGGCATGGTTTCATTGAAATAAGTATCGGTAGTTGCTAAATGGAAAAGCGCCACGTTGACATTTCCAGTGTATGCATTTCCGTTTGCATCTTTGAAACTTCCATCGAATTTCACTTTGGTTCCATCAGTCAAACTTACGGTAGAAGTATTACCAGAAACAATTGTGGTAGTGGTAGTTGCAGGAATCATCATAATTTTTATGCGGTTGTTTCCACTACTCGGAACCAAAACTCTGGAAGCATTTACAAAACCAGATTTAGTCACTTTTACGTAAGCGAATTTCTCTTTCACTTGTGCATTTTTCAAAATAAATAAACCATTACTTGTAGTTTGCACGGTAGAACTACCTATGGTTACGGTTGCATTAGCAACAGGATTTCCGTTTCTATCAAAAACTTGTCCGTAGAAATTTCTTGTAGTAAAACTTCCGTATTCATATTTGAAATCAGAATTGTTTACTTGGTTGTCCACTAATTCAGTAGATGGAATACAACTGTTGGTTATCAGCAAAAATGCGAATAGAAACCAGTGTAATTTTTTCATAATCAAAAATTTTATCAAAATTATAAAATATTCTTGCTATTTGTGAGAAAAATTTCATTTTTCTTTAAAAACATAATGATACTGAAAATAATCAAGCGTTTTTTTAGTCAATTTTTTTCATAAATGAAGCAAAAATATAAAAATGAAAGAAAACCACATTATATATTAAAATCAAGTTTTTTGTCTCATTTTGGATTTTGAAGTTGTTTTGAAAATGTTGACCAGTTTTTTTTAAAATTTTATTACTGAAAATCAATAGATTATATAATTTTTTATAATTGAACACTACTTTGTATTGCATAATACTAAAATATTTACATATCTTTGCAATGTAATTAACATCGGTTATCTAAAATTAATTAAATGAAACAAATAATCACAAGTTTTGCATGTCTAGTTCCCATATTTTTCTTCGCACAAGAAAAACCAAAAACTGATACTACAAAAACCAAAAACATTGCAGAAGTTTCTATCACCAAAAAAGTTTTCCAAAAAAAATCGGATCGTTTGGTTTTTGATGTAGCTGCATCTCCTATTGCAAAAGGAAACACTGCTTTTGGTTTGCTAAAAGAAACACCTCTTGTTTCTTCTACCGACGACAAAACCATCAAAATTGCTGGGAAAAGCAATGCAGTAATTTATATAAATGGTAGAAAATCCTTGATGAATGCAGACGCAATAGAAGCTTTTTTAAAAAATACACCAGCAGAAAATATTCAAAAAATAGAAGTTATCACGCTTCCAGGAAGTGAATTTAATGTTGAAAGTTCTGATGGTATCATTAATATTATTCTAAAGAAAAAGCAAACCGATGGAACTAGTGGAAATCTGAGAATGAGAAACACCCAAGCCAAACTAAACAGTGAAGGTGCGTCTGCAACGCTGAATTTCAGAAAAAACAAATGGGCAGTTTCCACCAATATGAATAGCAGCAACAATTATCGCTTACAAGACTACATTCTGAAAAATGGTGATGCTACAAGTTCCAATACTTCCGTAGGAAGTGTTCAAAGTACTGATTTCAATTTGGGAGGGTATCTGAACGTAGATTATGATTTATCCGATAATCAAATTCTTGGTTTCAGTTATAACGCCAATTATTCCAAAGTAAACGATGGGAATGCCAATCTTTTCAATAGTATTCGTTATTTGGATCAAAATAATATTTGGAAAACGGAATATAATCGCTCCGAGAATTTTATGCAATCCCAAGATTACAATAATACCTTTAACTTGAATTACGAACTGAAATTAGATGATAAAGGCAGCAAAATCAATTTGAATGCAGCTTATTTATTGTTTGATAAAACCGAAAAAAACCAAAACATTACCAATAAAACCGATGCCAATAATCAAATCATTAGTTTAGAAAGTAAATTCAACCAATCTGTTCCACAGAATATTAATAATATCTCTACAACTGCAGATTTCACCAAAGTTTTTGAAAAATTCACTTTAGGAATTGGGGGTAATTTTAATAAAACAAAAACGGATAACGATACCTATCAAGAAAATTTGGAAAATGGAGTTTTCGTGAAAGATGAAAACCAATCCAATCATTTTGTTTATGATGAAAAAATAGGAGGTATTTATGCAAATATTGATAAAAATTTTGGCGAAAAATTCTCCACTAAAATTGGAGCAAGAGTAGAATTTACCAATAGTTATGGTCAGATTTTGGGTACCAACATTGATGTCGCCAGAAAAAATACCAATTTTCTTCCTACACTTAGTTTAAATTACAATATCAACGACAATAACTCCGTTTCGTACGCCTTCACAAGTAGAATGATGAGACCAAGTTTCTGGGAAATAAATCCGGAAAGAATTTACCTTACCAAAGTAAATTATGTACAGAATAATCCCTTCATGAAAGCATCTTCGGTGTTCAATCAAGAATTGATGTACATGTACAAAAACGCCTATTTTCTCCAAATTTCAGATTCTTATACCAAAGATGCTACTACACAAGTTCCGCTTCAGAGAACGGTAAACGGAATTAGCGAATTGCGATACATAAGAACCAATTACGGAACAGAAAATAAATTTGCCATTAATCTGGGGATGAACAAAGCGTTCTTTAAACAAATTTGGACCACAAATTATGTAATTGGGTTACAAATAAATTCGTACAAAGGAAGCGTAAGTTTAGATCCTATTACCAACGAAGTTTTTGATCCATTTGTAGTTGACGGAACTTTGGCTACTCCATTTTTTCAAGCGCAAAATACAATCCGGCTTTCCTCGAAAAAAGATTGGTTTTTGGGCGTAAATTATTTCTATCTCGGCAAAAATAAAATTGACTTAGGATTTCTAAAACCATTTCAACAATTGGATTTGAACTTGAAAAAAATCTGGAACGATTGGACATTCACTTTAGATCTCTACGATATTCTGAAAACCAACAAATTCGTGATTAACGATGTGCAAAGCAATGGGAAATTCAATTCTATAGACCAATACCAATACAGCAGAAAAGCAAGTCTAGGAATTACCTATAATTTTGGAAACAAACAAGTGAAAAAAGCCAGAACTGTAGAAGGAGCAGCAAATGATATTAAAAATAGAACAGGAAATTAAATTGCAAACGAATTTCAAACCATATCATACTAAATTTTAATTGTAAAAAATCACCACAAAAATTTGTGGTGATTTTTTTATTTCTTCCTTTTCCAGATAAAACCATCTAACAAATAATGAGTTAATTGAGGCATTGTTAAAAGTGGAAGGATAATCATCAATAAATACGATGAAACTTCCAAGTTTCCGAAAGTAATATGTTCTTTCCAAACCAATATTTCCCACAAAAATTCTTCTGAAAAAGCGATGCAAAACAAAACTATCAAGAAAAGTACTATCCCGAAACTATTTTTGAAAACTTGCAACCATTGTAATTCTTCATTGGATTTTTCTTTAATTTCTTTGAAATATATCAATGCAATGTAAGGAACGCCGTGTGAAATTACATTAAGTAAAGTAAAAATTAAATCATTATTAAAATAAACAATCCCAAAATACCAAGACAAAAAAGTCCCAATAATTACTGCATTTTTAGGAATGTTAAATTCATTAAATTTTAAATACAGAGCTGTCGTTTTCAAAATCCAAATTCCTATAGTGAAAAAATAAAGAACGGTAACTAGAGGAAGGTAATTTGGCAAATTTCCCATCCATTGAAACTCATTTTCTACAAACCAAGTAAAATTTCTAGAAGTTGAAAACCAATACAACATCGGATAAATGGTAGCCGAATAAATCGCAATTTCATCTATTTTTTTATGAAAATTATTCGGTTCAAATCTAGCATACAATCTCATAAATCCATATTGCTGACGAATAAAATGGAACACCGCAATCAATGCCAAAACACTCCAAAAAACCAAACTCCCCAATTGATACAAAATTACACAAAACACAAAACTGAAAATAGGCAAACCATAATACAATAATTTTCTACTTTGCACCTCTTTTTTTACAAAATACGTTTTGAAAAGTGTAGAATATACATGTGAAACATCCACAAAAACGATCAAAAATAGCCAAACATAAAAATTGTTTTCGCTTTGTAAAGTTTCAATTTGTTTTTGAAACAAAAAAATGATCAATAGGATTGCAAATGGTGGAAAAAGTATCCACCAAAAATCACTTTTTGCGTTATGAATCCAGGGTTGTCTCATTGTAACATTTTTTTAGCCGCATCTATTCCTTGATGAAAAGCTTCTTCAAAAATAGATATTCCTGATAAATCGGTGTGAGCAAAGAAAATTTTGTTTTCTATATTTTGTTTCAAATGCTCTTTTTCTTTACCAAAAATAGTGTTGGGAATTGGACTGATCATTCCGTGTCCTAATTTATGAAAATATACTTCTTCTACCATTTCTTCGAAATGTGGATGTGCTAATTTCAACTCATCAAAAACCATTTTTTTCATCTCTTCTTCTGTTATTTCATAAAGATTTCTCCTATCTTTTTTTGAATTTTTTGTAGAAAAACTTCTGTAATAGGTGATGATTTTTTTACCTGTATTTATATTGATGTTTTGATGCTGATTATAAATATAACCCAGTCCTTCCACACCATAAATTACGTTGTCCCAAGACAATTCTTCTTCTGCACCAAAATTTTCGTTCATTTGGAAAGTTACGAGCAACCAAGGCGAATAAACCAAATTTTCAGTTGCTTTTTTCTTTTCTGGAAAAATGTATTGATTCACAAATTGTGGGGTGGCAAAAAGCACTTTTTCGGCAATTAGTTTTTTAGATTTTTTAGAAATATTGTCAAAAACCAAAAGTTCTACCTCATGGTTTTTATTGATTTTACAATCATAAACTAATTGATTTTTAATAATTTTATTGTCGGAAAAGGTTGACAAATGCTTTGCTAATCTCGCATTTCCTTCTGGCCAAGTGAAAACGTGCCCGTCGTATTTTTTGCTCCAATCGTTTTTGCGAGCCGAAAAATAAAAAATCCCTGCCCAAGCTGAAACAAAATCAGTTCCCAAACCAAAATCGTCTTTGCAACAATAATCGAGGTACCAAAAAAGTTCTTCAGAATGAAAATGATGTTGTAAAAGCCAATTTTTAAACGTTATTTTTTCTAAATCTATAACCTCATCTATAGTTGAAGCGTTTTTTATAGGAATGTCAAACCAAAATTTTCCAACTGAATCTTTACGTTTTCTAAAATCATCCATTAAGTAAAAAAAACGTTGAAATTCTGTCTTTACTTTCTCTGAAGTGGCATATTGAGGAATGAGATTTTCTTGCCATTCGTTTTTATAGAAAAGTCGTTCTTCTGGCGCATAAGTAAGTTGATATTCATCAAAAATAGGTTCGCCGTTTACATCATCTTTCAAATAGATTTTAGATTCTTTCAAGAAACTTTTCAATTCTTCATCTGCTTTATTGGGAATTGGGAGATAATGTGCTCCCAAAGGAAATTTGGAAAATTTATTTTCTCCGTTAGAAGAATTTCCACCAAAGTGATTTTCCATTTCTAAAAGAATATAATCATCAATATTATTTTTTTTAAAAAATCTCGCAGCACTCAATCCCGAAATTCCTGCTCCTACAATGATATATTTATATGATGAGGTTTCTTCAGGCTTTGGGAAATTTTTTGCCCAAAGTTGATGTCCCAAAACGTGATTGGTTCCACTGATTTTCACCAAAAAGGATTTAGCAATTTTAGAACAGTACTGCAAAAAAGGCAGAAAACAAGCAGCAAGAAAACTTGTTTTTAGAAAATCTCGTCTATTGAACTTTACTCCATTCTTCATCGAAATACCGTACTAAAATTTGGTTCTGCAATTGGTTCACTCCCACATTTTTTGCCAGCATATCTTTTTCGAAATAAGCCAAAGGTTGGAACTGATAATTATAAAATTTCAAACCGTTCAACTTTCTTTTGATGGAAAAATCATTATTTCCTACCAAGCAAAATCCCCATTCTCCAAATGATGGCACATAATTGTGATAGGCAGTAACCTTAGGAAAAATTTGATTTAAAGTTTTCTGAATGCACCAAAAAGATTTCGGGGCAAAATAAGGCGAAGTAGTTTGTACCACTATTTTGGTTTCTGGATGGGTGATTTTTTGCAATTCTCTATAAAATTGTAGAGAATACAATTTTCCTAAACTGTAATTAGACGGATCTGGAAAATCTATGACAATGACATCAAATTTCTGTTTTTGATTTTTAACCCAAATGTAAGCATCTTGATTGATGACTTTCAGTTTCGGATTGTTGAGAGAATTTTGATTCAGCGCATTCATCGTTTCATTATTTTTGAAAAAACGTGTCATTTCTGCGTCTAAATCTACCAAGGTAATGTGCTTCACGTCCTGATATTTTAAAATTTCTCTTGCAGCTAAACCATCACCACCACCTAAAACAAGCACATTTTCAATATTTTTTGCCATACTAAAAGCGGGATGTACCAATGCCTCGTGATACCGATATTCATCGGCTGATGAAAATTGCAAATTGTTATTCAAGTATAACCTAAAATCACTTTTATTCCTAGTAAGAACAATTCTTTGATATTGTGATGAGTGTGAGAACACGATGTTTTCTCCGTACAATTTTTCTTCGGAATAATTTAAAATTCTTTCAGAAAAAATAAATAGAATCAGCAAAAAAACAAAGGTCAAAATAGATTTAATTTTCAATTGGTAATGTTGTCGCACTTCTTTCTGAAGATAAAAACTAAGAAAAATAGCGATAGAAACATTTATCAATCCGAAAAAAAGTGAGGTTCTTACAATTCCTAAATTGGGAATAAGAACCAACGGAAATAGTATGGAAGCTAATAAAGCGCCTATATAATCGAACGCAAAAACGTTGGAAACCAAATCTTTGAATGCTACTCTATCTTTCAAAATATTCATTAATAGTGGGATTTCTAGGCCGACCAAACTTCCGGTAAGAAATACAAGGAGGTACAAAACCCATTCGAAATGACCAATGCTGTTGAATAGCAAGAAAAGCACTACAGAACTAATTCCGCCAATTAATCCTACTAAAATTTCAATTTCTATAAATGTTTTGAGAAGGTTTTTTTTTATGAATTTGGCAAAATAAGAACCGACCCCCATCGAAAAAAGATACACTCCGATGATGAATGAAAATTGTTTGACCGAATCTCCCAAAAGATAACTTGCCAATGCACCTGCTACCAATTCATATACCAAGCCGCAAGTTGCAATTACGAAAACGGAAAACAGCAGTAAAAGTTCAAAAGAAATTTTTCTTTTACCCATGAATTGCCATTCCGATAATGAAAGAAATCCCTAGAATAAATGCTCCAAAGATGATGGCAAGTGCAACATTTTTGTTTTGTACAATTTCTTGCCACGTTTTTTCTGGGGTTAGTTTCTCTAAAATTACATACCCAACTAGTAAAATAATAATCCCTAAAAAAGAAAAAATCACTGAATTAAGCAGCGCTGAAAAATTGATATAGTCCATGTTTAATTATTTTTTTATTTATGATAATATCTATAAAAACTTCTTCCACTAGAAGTCCTAGAGCTTCCTTCTTGGTATTTTTCGGTTTTTTCGCAATCACAGAATTGGTTTCCTGTATAAGATAAATACAGATACCAAGCCAGAAAGAAAATTCCGAAGGTTAAGATTAACCAATATCTTTTTATGTAAAATACTATTTTTTCCATAATTATTCGTCGCTATCAGGATAAGGTGTATTGGCACTATTGCTCCATTTTTCTTTTTCGTAGGCGTGTTCTCCCCAAAAACTTAACACAATTAGTACCACCATTATTATTAGAATAATGAAGTAATTCCACATGGTTACAGGTTTCCAATTGGCAACAATATCTACAGTAGGATTAGTGGTGTAATCATCTACTATAGGTGGCGAGAAATTGGGATTTTTTTTGGTAAATTCTTTTGCTACTTTTAGCTCTTGTGCAATTATTGGATTGTTGGTTTCTAAATTTTCTAAATTGTAAGATATTTTATCTTTTGTTGCAATGGTGGTAACATCTACAAAACCATAACTATCCGTTGTGAACGTTTTTTTACCGTCTGGTGAAAAATAAAATTCTCCAGAAGGTTTTTCTAAACCTTGCTTCTGTGCCGAAATCACAAAATGATATTTTCCTGGAGCAACACCACAAAAATTAAATTCTTCGTTTGTGCTACCTTCGCTCCAACTTTCTCCACCTTCATAACCGTGGTATTGTTCGATGTCTTTTGAGGCATATTCGGTCTCATTGGTTTTTTCATTTACCAAACTCAATTCTACATTTGCCCACGAATTATCAACATTAGAAAACAACTTAACTTCTAGTGGTGCAGACGCTCCTTTTAGTTCAAAAGATTTAGATATTAATTCTTTATTTATAAGCGCATCAAATCGAAGGCTGTCCTTAAAAACCTCATAATTGGTTCTTGTGGTATAATTATAAAGCTGCAACAAACTTATGATAATCGCAGTAATTCCGATGACATTTATGACTTCTTTGGTATTGATAAAAAAGGGTTGCACAATTCCGTAACCATTTTTGGATGGAATAAACTCTATATTCTTGAAAGCTGATTTCAATTCTGAATTGGGAAAATGCCTTCCTTCTAGATAGTACATTCTATTTTCCCCATGATTTTCAAAAGAAATCATCTTATTTTCTTTCACGAATTCTGAATAAGATGTGACTCCAAATTTCAAAGAATCTTCAAAAAAACCAAATGCATCAGCTATTGTACATTGTGTTGTTTCGTATTTTCTATAATTTTCATCGTTGTAAGTAGCACTATATTTTAAAGTTTTGAAAGGTTCTGCAAGTGGTTTCATAAAAACCCAATGTCCTTCACTTTCGCTTAAAAAAGCATCATTTAAGTTTTTATCCTTTAAGTAATATTCTGCCCATTTATAATCTCTACCTGTTTTCCGAACTACAATGGCAACTACGGTATATTCTGTATTTTCAATTAATCCTTTATCACCAATTTTTAGGGATAATGTGTAATTAGCATTTGCAAAAATTTTGTTAGATCCTTGATTATCAATATTTATTAAATTTCTACAATGTCCACAAACATACTGCTCAATTGTTATATTAAGCTCCAAATTATTTTCGTGGTTGCATATTGGACACATGTGCTTCATCATCTCATTATTTTATCTTGTTGAATAATTTCAGCTTTAAAAAAATCGATATAGAGATTAGCAATTTTTTCTACTTTTGATGTATTATCACTACTATAATTGCATAGCAAAACATCCAGTGTCAATTGATTATATTCTGGCCAAGTGTGAATACATATGTGAGATTCTTTCAAACAAATTGCCGCAGTAAAACTGTTGTTTTCAAAAATATGATGGGTATTGCCAACAATTTCTGTGTTGTTTTCAGTAAGTATTTTTTCTGAAAATGTGTAGAATTCATGATAATCCAAAAGTTTATTAATATTGTCAACTTTTAATGTAAGAAGAATATGTAAACCTTTGGAGTAACGTTTCATGGTAAAAAATAATTTCTAAAAATAGTGAATTTTAGTAAAAGAACATCATATAGATATACGCAACAAAATCCTTTTTAGTTACAAAAAATCACGATTAAATTGTATAATCGCAATTTTTTGTATGAGTGTTTATTATTTATAATTTTATTTCCTCGGCAAAAAAACTTCAGCCAACATGCATCTTGCACTTCCACCTCCGTTGATTTCTATGGTTTCAAGATTAGCATAGATAATATCGCAGTAGTTTTCAATTTTCGAAATTTGGATTGGGTTAAGAGATTTATAAGCAGTTTTGCTCATTACTAGGAATTTTGTGTCTTCAGAATTTTGTACTTGTAGCATATTTCCGGCAAATTGTTGCATTTGGTCTTCAGAAATTTCGATGATTTCCTTCCCAGAATTTTTGATGACTTCTACCACTTTTTCTCGCTCAAGTTCATCATCAATACAATCTAAACAAATCACCACAAATTGGTCTGCAACACACATCATCACATTGGTGTGGTAAATTGGCAATCGTTCCTCATTTGCAGTTTGATACGTATGAAAAACCACAGGTTCATACCCGGATTTTTTACAAAAATCTCTAAACAGACCTTCATCTAATCGCAAAGAAACCGAACCATAAGCAATTTTGTGGTCGTGATCGAAAATCATACTTCCAGTTCCTTCCAGAAATTTTCCGTCGTTTTCGGGAGCAGATAAATCTACGATTTCTTTTACTTCGTAACCTTGGTTTTTGATGCTTTCAATAATGTCGTTTCTACGTTCTAATCTTCTGTTTTTAGCAAACATTGGGTACAAAACCACCGTTCCATCTCTATGGAAACTCACCCAATTATTAGGGAAAATTGAATCCGGAGTTGCAGGTTCTAGTGTATCTTTTATCGTAATTACATTAATTCCTTTACTTCGTAATTTATCTACAAAATTTTGGAATTCTTGCAACGCTTTTGCTTGTGTATCGGCGTTTTCGGAATTTACTTGAAAATAATTATTTTGTGCAGTTTCTGCATTGAAGCCAAATTTTATTGGCTCTATCATAAGTACGGTGTTGGTTGTTTGCATGACCACTTATTTCTTTTTTACAAAAGTACTTCAATTTTCATTAAATTTATCACTTTAAATTATTGAAAAACTAAGAACTATAAAAAAGGTTTTGTTTCATTGTTTTTATGAAGATGAATGTATAATGAAAGAAACCAATAACTCCGTATCTGCAAAAAGCATGTGAATAAGTAGTAAGACGCATTTTCAAAAATTTTGAAAAAAGCGAAATACTAAAGATACCCAAATTGGTTTCATTGCCTTCAAAAAAAACGGAGAAAATGACACGTTTTGTTCGCAAAAAGGATTTAATTTTGCATTACAGGACAAAAAAACCCTTTTAATTGAAGCTAAAAATTTGTTGTAGAGTTATGAGTTATAAGTTATGAGTTTCAAACCTCAAATTTCAAATTTTGCAACTCGAATCTCGTAACTCGAATCCCATAACTCATAACTCAATCGACTATGTTAGAAATCGCTTGTTTTAATCTAGAATCAGCAATCATAGCTGCAAATGCAGGAGTAGATCGCATAGAATTTTGTGCAGATTTTCAGTTGGGTGGAACTACACCTGATTTGGAGGATTTCAAAATTTTGAAATCTAAAATCCATATTCCAATCTATATAATGATTCGTTGTAGAGGTGGAAATTTTGTGTATTCAGAAGATGAATTTTCATTAATGAAAAAGCAAATGCAAGAATTACAGGAAGCCAATGCAGATGGTTTTGTTTTCGGGTTTTTAAATGAAAAAAATGAAATTTTGGTAAACAAATGCCTTGAATTTATCTCTGTAGCAAACGGAAATCCGTGTACTTTTCACCGCGCTTTCGATAGAACCGAAAATATAGAGAAATCCTTAGAAATTTTAATGGATTGTGGTTTCACAACCGTACTTACTTCTGGTGGAAAACCCAATGTTTCAGAAGGAAAAGAAGGTTTAAAAAATTTAATAACGCAATCCAATAACCGAATCGATATTTTATGTGGAGGAGGTTTGCGTTCCACCAATATTTCAGAAATTGAGAAAAAAACAGGTGCTACCAATTTCCACTCTTCTGGAATTTTACAAGGCGAAATCGCAGACTTTGATGAAATTCAGCGGTTGAAAACATTAATATCAACTTAATTTTAATGATTTGGTCATTTATTTTAGATTTTTTATTAAATATACAAAACAAGAATTAGTTAACATTCACTACATCAATCAATACAAAAGAACCTTCGTTTTCATAATTTTCGGCTATTTCTTTTAGTTTTTTGAAAGTGATGTTCCCCACAAAATACGCTTCGGTTTTGTTGCCATAAAACTCTTCAATTTCATCAAAATAATTTCTGAAAATCTCACTGTTTTTGGCGTGATGTCGGTACAAAACTTTCAGCACAAAATCTTCAGTCAATTGCAGATTTTCGTTTTGTACGATTTTCTTGTATTCGTACTTATAATCGTAACTCAACGCCGAAATGTCAGATAAAACAGCACTTGCAGTCGGGAAAGAACCAGCTCCTCTTCCCGAGAAAAATTGTTTGTCTGCAAAAGCCGTTTTTACTTTTACCGCATTGAAAACATCATTTACATTAGAAAAAATATCTTCTGGTTGTACAAATTTTGGGATAACCAATGCAATAACTTCTTGATCGTTTTTTTTGTGTGCATAAGCCAATAATTTTATTTGTAGATTTTTCTCTTTGGCAAATTTCAGTTCCAAATCCCCCAAATTCTGGATTCCTAAATTGAAAACTTCCTCTGGTTTGGTAACAATCCCGAAAGAATGTGACAACAAAATCTGCAATTTCGATTTCGCATCGTAACCACCTGTATCCAAAATCGGGTTGCTCTCTGCATAACCTTTTTCTTGTGCTTCTCGCAAAGCCACATCAAAACTCAAATTTTCTGCAAAAGTTTTGGTCAGAATGTAGTTGGTAGAACCATTTACAATGCCTTCAATCGATTCCAAAAAATCGTTGTTGTAGTACTCCTCAAGATTTCTGATAATCGGGATACTCCCACAAACAGACGCTTCATACAGAAACGGAACGTCATATTTTTTCTGCAAATCGTACAATTCTGAAAAATGTTCGGCAATCATTTTTTTGTTGGCAGAAACCACTGCTTTTCCTTTTTGTAGTGCCGTTTTTACGATTTCAAATGCTGCATCTGCATCGTCTATCAACTCAACTACCACATTAATTTCGAGATCTTCCAAAATTTCATTTTTATCATAATGGAAATGGTCTTGCGAAATATTTCTGGGCTTATTGTGGTGTTTCACCACAATCGTTTTTATGGCTGCATCTACCGTTTTACTTTTGTGCAAAACGCTGTACAAACCACTACCAACCACACCATAACCGAATAAACCTATCTTTAATTTTTTGCTCATTTTTTTTGTCATTGCGAGCGAAGCGAAGCAATCTCAAAAAATATTGATTTCCCTTCTTTTTTGCTCTAATTTTTTTATTTTTTTGGGCAGCATTTTCCGTCTTCCGCTCCCACTTTTTTATTTTTTTGCCTTCGCGCAACCCTTTCTGCGTTCATTTTCACACTGCTTAAAACGCAGAAAGGGTTTCATCTTCAAAAAAAATAAAAAGAGTTCCGCTCAAGCCGGGCTGCGATTTTCTGTGTCTACGGAAATAGGTCAGTAAAATGACTTTTCAGCAACTCCGATATTTTCTCTATTTCTATCAAAAAACCATCGTGTCCGTAGATTGAAGAGATGATTTCTAATTTCGAATTTTCAATATTTTCTGCAATTCTTTTTTGTTCTTGTGTTGGGAACAGCAAATCACTATCAATTCCTACCACTAGAGTTTTTGCAGAAATTTGCTTTAGTGCATTTTCCACCGAAGTTCGGTGTCTACCAACATTGTTGGTGTCCATAGCTTTAGACAAAATTTCATAACTTTCTGCCGAAAATCTTTTTCTGAGTTTTTCGCCTTGGTATTGTTGATAAGTTGCTGCCTTGAAATTTTCTAATTTTTCGTCGTTATCTTCCTGTGTTTTTTCAAATGTTTCATAATTTCTGTAGGATAGCATTGCAATGGCTCTTGCTGCATCTATTCCTTTTTCGACTAATTTCAGTGCCATTCTTTGTGCTTCATTGAAGGCAATTCCCCAGGAAGAATGCTTTGCGTTGGTCGCAATCACGAACAGATTTTTTATAAAATCGGGTTCAGAAATCACCCATTCTATACATTGCATTCCACCAAGAGAACCGCCCATCAACAAATCAATAGTTGTAATTTTTAAAAATTTTGCTAATTTTTGGTGCATTGCTACGATATCTCTTATCGAAATCAGCGGAGTTTTTACGTCGCAATCGAAAGTAGTTCCGTAGCACGAACCCAAAATATTGGCACAAACTATGGTGTATTTTTCGGGATTTAATAGAAATTTTTCACCAATTAAATTTGGCCACCAATCTTGTGCATCGGCATTTGCAGTGAGTGCGTGACAAATCCAGATCACTTTTTTGTTCGGCGAAAAATCACCATAAATGTGATAGGCAATGTTGATATCCCTAATTTTTGTTCCGGATTCCAACGTAAAATTTCCTGCTGAAAAATTGTTAGCCATCGATTATTTAATCGTTTTTATATTTTGTAAACCGCAAAAGCAACAAAAGTATTTGGGTGAAAATAGTACTTCAAAAGATTGCATAAGTATTTGTAATCAAAACCAAAATTTTCTACTTTTTTAAAACTTTTGTAAGTCCTGAAAAACACGTTTCTTTTGTGACTTTTATGGTTATTTATTATTAAATTTTAGAAAAAGATTGTTCGAGGTCTGCAATGATATCATTGATATGCTCAATTCCCAGACTCAATCTGATTTGTCCGGGAGTAATTCCGGCTTTTAGACGCTCTTCATCTGAAAGTTGTTCATGTGTAGTAGAAGCAGGATTGATGATGAGCGTTTTTGAATCGCCAACATTGGCTAAATGTGACACCAGTTGTAGCGCATCTATGAATTTTATGGCCGCTTCTTTTCCGCCTTTAATTTCAAAATTGAGGACACCACCAAAACCTTTTTTCAAATATTTTTGGGCATTGTCATAATCTGGGAAATTGGGCAAACCAGGATACAGCACTTTTTCTACTTTAGGATGATTTTCAAGAAATTCGGCTAATTTTTGGGCATTTTCTACGGTTCTTTCTACTCGAAGAGACAACGTTTCAAGTCCTTGCAACAACAAAAACGAATTGAAAGGCGAAATTGCCGGTCCGAAATCTCGCAAACCTTCTACACGTGCTTTGATGATGAAAGCGATATTACCGAAAGGTCCATCTACACCGAAAACATCGGTGAATTTCAGTCCGTGGTATGATTCAGATGGTTCTGATAAGAGTGGGAATTTACCATTGCTCCAGTCGAAATTTCCGCCATCTACAATAATTCCACCGATGGAAGTTCCGTGTCCGCCAATCCATTTGGTAGCCGATTCTACCACGATATTTGCTCCGTGTTTCAACGGTTGGAAAAGAAAACCTCCTGCTCCGAAAGTATTGTCTACAATCAATGGAATCTGGTGTTTTTTTGCGATTTCAGCAATTTTTTCAAAATCGGGAATATTTAGGGTTGGATTTCCGATGGTTTCAATATAAATGGCTTTGGTTTTGTCGTCTATCAGTTCTTCAAAATTTTCGGGATTGTCATCTTTTGCAAATCGGGTTTCGATTCCTAATTTTTTGAAAGACACTTTGAATTGGTTGTAACTACCACCATACAAATAGGGTGAACTCACAAAATTATCGCCTGTTTGCAAAATATTGGTAATCGCTAAAAACTGTGCAGCGTGACCTGAAGCGACGGCTAAAGCAGCAACTCCACCATGTAAAGCTGCAACCCTTTTTTCGAAGACATCGGTTGTTGGATTCATCAATCTGGTATAGATGTTTCCGAATTCTTTCAGCCCAAAAAGATTGGCTGCGTGTTCTGCATTATTGAAAGTGTAAGACGTGGTCTGATAGAGCGGAACTGCTCTGGAATTGGTGGTTTTGTCGATTTCTTGACCTGCGTGTAGTTGCAGTGTTTCAAATTGTAAATTGCTCATTTTTTTAAATTTTTTTAAATTGTTAATAAATGGAGCAACCTATTTAATAGAAAATTCTTGACGAAAGAGCATAAAAAAACTCCTTCGACAAGTCGAAAGAGTTTGTATATAGCGATGTACTATTTTTTAAACTGGTTTTCTGACTTATCTTTCCCGATTTCTCGAGTTGAATTTGGCACCTTATTTATTTCTAAACAGGTTGCCAAGGTTTCGCAGGGTCAATTCCCTCCACCTTTCTGAATAAGTTGCGTTGATTTTTAAAGAACTATTTTCTGGTGCAAAGATAAAGACAAGTTTTGCAGAAAAACAATTTTTTTGTAATTATTTTTTTGGAAAATGTAATTTTTGATTTTAATGTATTGATAATGTGCAATTTGATGATGTAAAATACTTTTAAAAACTCCCCCAGTCTTTCGAACAAGTTCGAAATCCATCCCTTCTAAAGAAGAGGAATTATTCTCTTACCAAAGGCATTGTAGAACAGCGGAGTAGACCGCCCATTTTAGAAATTTCGCGGTACGGAATTTCTTCTACCGTGAAGTTCCACTCGTTGCGCAAAAAGGTATTCATTCTGGTAAAAGCGGCGTCTGAAACAATGATTTCTGGTGAAATAGAAAAAATATTGGGATTCATTTCAAACATTTCCTCATCAGTCACGTGGAAACAATTTTCTTCGCCGAAAATATCCAAAATCAATCGGTAATCGCTCTCATCAACAAAACCATTTTTGTAAATGATGCATTTATCAGTTCCGATTGGATTGAAGGTGCAATCTAGGTGCAGAACTCCCTCGAAAGGAATTCTGTCGTTTTTTTTGAGTTCTAGATCTAGAAATCTTTTTTTTGGGAAATATTCTTTCAGAATTTCTACCGCATATTCGTTGGTTCTTGCAGTTTTGAAATTTCTGTAATCTTCTGAAAGACAAGTTCCTATGAATACAAAATCGTTCCAAACGATGACATCACCGCCTTCTATATGTGCAGTTTCGGGCAGGTTGATGATTTTGCGCCATTCTACTTTTTCAAAAATTTTACGATAGGCTTCTTGTTCGTCTGCACGGTCTTTGATAACGTTGGAAATAATCATTTTATCATCAATGACAAAAGCGACATCGCGTGCAAAAACTTGGTTGTAATCGTGGATTATGCTTGGTCTGAAAACTTCTACGTTGTATTTTTTGAGCACCATTTCAAAGGCAGACATTTCTGCAATGATGTCTTCTTCGGTAGGATAAATACCATTTTCTACGGAGTGGTACGATTTGGCATCGTAACTTTCTTCTAAGGTAGGAACCGGACCATTGGATTTAGGTTGGCCCAGAACTACGGATTTCAGACGACCTGTTTCGTTGGTGATATTGAGCTTCATAAATAATCTCTGCTTGAAGCAAATTTAAACAAAGGATTTGAGTTGAGGAAATTTTTGTAGAAATTGGCGGGATTAAATTTTTTGTTGGTAAGAATTTTTGTTCAATTTTTATCATAACCAAACAAACTCCCAAATTTTGGGAGTTTGTAGTTAAAATATTTTGCTTTGATAGAAATTTATCTTGCTGATAAATCTACATAATTTCTTTGGGTTGCTCCTTGGTACACTTGTCTTGGTCTACCAATAGGATCGTTGTGTAGACGCATTTCTTTCCACTGTGAAATCCAACCTGGTAATCTACCCAATGCGAACATCACGGTAAACATTTCGGTTGGGATTCCTAAGGCACGGTAAATAATACCAGAATAGAAATCTACGTTTGGATAGAGTTTTCTGCTTACGAAATACTCGTCTTCTAGTGCAACTCGTTCTAGCTGCATTGCAATATCTAGGGCTGGATCATCTATTCCTAAACTGTCTAATAAATCATCTGCAGCTTTCTTGATGATTCTAGCTCTAGGATCAAAATTTTTGTAAACACGGTGACCAAATCCCATCAATCTGAAATCGTCTTCTTTGTTTTTGGCTTTTTCTACATATTTTGCCACGTTACCACCATCTTTCTGAATCATTTCAAGCATTTCTATCACTGCTTGATTTGCGCCACCATGAAGTGGTCCCCATAATGCTGAAACACCTGCAGAAATAGAAGCAAACAATCCAGCGTGTGCAGAACCAACCATTCTTACTGTAGAAGCAGAGCAATTTTGTTCGTGATCTGCGTGTAAAATTAGGATTTTGTCTAGTGCGTCTATAATTACTGGGTTCATTTCTAAATCTTCATATGGCATTTTGAAAGCCATCTTGTAGAAATTTTCTACATAATTTAATTTGTTGTCACCGTGATTTAGAGATAAACCTCGTGTTTTTCTGTAAGTCCATGCACAAAGCACCGAAAATTTTGCAATCAATAATTCAGCAGCGTGATCTAACTCTTCTTTGGATTTTACATCTACTGCTTTTGGATTAAATGCGGTAAGAGCTGAAGTAAGTGCAGACAAAACTCCCATAGGATGCGCAGATCTAGGGAATACATCTAATAATTTCTTCATTTCTTCGGCTGCATAGTTGTATTTTTTGATATTTCTTTCGAAGCTTCCGAATTGATCTTTGTTTGGCAATTCACCATGCAACAAAAGATACATCACTTCGGTAAAATTAGATTTTTCTGCCAATTGCTCAATAGGATATCCTCTGTACATCAATTCTCCCAAGTCTCCATCGAGATAAGTGATTTCAGAAATGGTAGATCCGGTATTTTTGTACCCAATATCTAAAGTGATCAAACCAGTTTGATCCCGAAGTTTGGAGATGTCTATTCCTCTGTCTCCGATGGTGCTGTTTACAATAGGATATTCATAAGAATTCCCATCATAACTTAATATAACTTTGTTGTCTGACATTTTGTAAAATATTTTGGATAAAAATACATAAAATATGATTTACCTACAAACGTTTTTAATATTGTTATGAGAAATTTCAGTTTTTTTTAAAATTATTTTGCTAATTTGATATAGTTGTGTTTTTTACTATCAAAAAACACAAACTTCATTTGATCATCAAATGAAGTTTTGTTGTTTATTAATTAATAAAATTAGTTAATTATCTTTTAATTTTGAAGGCATCTAATCCTGGGAAAATTGCAGTTTCACCAAGAGCTTCTTCAATTCTGAGTAATTGGTTGTATTTTGCCATTCTGTCTGAACGTGAAGCTGAACCAGTTTTAATTTGCCCACAATTTTGTGCAACTGCTAGATCTGCAATAGTAGAATCTTCGGTTTCACCAGAACGATGTGACATAACCGTAGTATATTTGTTGTTTTGCGCCATTTGTACTGCTGCCATTGTTTCTGAAAGAGAGCCAATTTGGTTTACTTTTATCAAAATAGAATTGGCAATATCTTCTTTGATTCCTCTTGCTAATCTTTCTACATTGGTTACAAATAAATCGTCACCAACTAATTGAACTCTATCACCAATTCTTTCGGTAAGCATTTTCCAACCTTCCCAATCATCTTCGTGCATACCATCTTCAATAGAAATAATTGGATATTTGTTTGCTAATTCAGCCAAATAAGAAACTTGTTCGTTTCTGTTAAACTGTGCAGAATCTGGAGTTTGGAACTTTCTATAATCATAAACTCCGTCTTTGTAAAATTCTGATGCAGCACAATCTAGGGCAATCATAATATCATCTCCTGGTTTGTAGCCTGCTTTTTCTATGGCTTGCAAAAGTGTATCTAATGCATCTTCGGTTCCTTTGAAGGTTGGTGCAAAACCACCTTCGTCACCAACTGCTGTAGATAAACCTCTTGAATGTAGAATTGATTTCAAATTGTGGAAAATTTCGGTTCCTTTTCTGAGTGCGTGAGAAAAAGAATCTGCTTTTACAGGCATTACCATAAATTCTTGAAAAGCAATTGGCGCATCTGAATGAGAACCACCATTAATTACATTCATCATAGGAACAGGAAGTGTGTTTGCATTTACACCACCCACATATTTATATAGAGGCATTCTAAGTTCGGTAGCTGCTGCTTTTGCTGCTGCCAAAGAAACTCCCAAAATAGCATTTGCACCAAGATTTCCTTTGTTTTTTGTTCCATCTAGATCAATCATAATTTGATCGATAAAATTTTGATCAAAAACTGGTAAACCTACCAATTCTGGGGCAATAACTTCGCGCACATTTTCTACTGCTTTTAGTACACCTTTCCCCATAAAATCGGTTCCGCCATCTCGTAATTCTACAGCTTCGTGTTCACCAGTAGAAGCTCCGGAAGGAACAGCTGCTCTTCCCATTGCTCCACTTTCTGTGAAAACGTCTACTTCTATAGTTGGATTTCCTCTGGAATCTAAAATTTGTCTTGCCTCGATGTAAGAAATATAACTCATGTTCTTTTTATTTTTGATAAATTGTTGAATTTATTGATTCTTAATTATGTAGAATTAGATGATTTTTAGTTTAAATCACGATGCAAATTTAATTAAAACTCACGGATTCTACTCTGTAAAATAGATAATTTTTCTTTGAACCTTACTAAATTTCTTAGCAAAAACGTTGAATTTTTATTTCTAATAGATTAATTTTAAATTGAACTTGGAATTATAAGATGTAGTCTTTAATTAGGTGCGATTATTGTTTCTTTTAAATAAAATGTGGTAGTTCTAAATTAAAAAAATGCTTCATTTTGAAGCATTTAGATTATGAATTAGTATCTATTTTACAATATAATTTCGAAGTAAATCACACAATGAAAGATTTCAAAAGCTAGTTTTTTACAAAAAAAGATTAATAGACAATAATTAATTTCTTTTTGGGTTAGATTTTTGGGAGTAATTACCGATCTCTTACCAATTCTATAACGTTGTTACCTTGTGTAATTTGTAGTGAATCACCTTTGGAAACTGCTTTTATCCCATTTCTTTCGTAAGAAATACTGTTCTTTGATGCTGAAACTTGATCAAGTTGAAATTTGTGATTGTTGGCTTCTATTGCAATGGTGTGAGATTTTTCGGCATTGGTAAAAGTAACTTTTGCACGAGAACCATCGGTTGCACGAAAGGTGTATGAAGTGGTATTGATGACTTTACCATCAATTATTTTTTTCTGAGATAGGGTAGTAGTACTATCAAGTTCCCCGTTTTTTGTAGTGATTTTGGTTTCTATGTTTTCTTCAGTAATTACATTTTTGTTTCCTTCTGCTTTTTTGCAATTGATAGCACTAAGGGAAATGATACAAAGTACTGCTATTAAATGTTTTTTCATAATTCATTTTTTTTTAAATTAAAAATTTTGGGTTTAATTTCTAAAGTTAGTAAAAAAATAAAACCGTCTTGCAAAATGCGAGACGGTTTTTATAGTATCCTAAGAAAAATAGAGGATTATTCTTCTGATTTTTCTTCAGTTGAAGATTCCTTTGGTTCTTCAGTATCAGCTTCTTTTGCAGGTGCTTTGAAATCTACAACAGCTTCTTTTTTAGGAGCATTTGCTCTTCTGCTTCTTCTGGTCGCTTTTTTCTCTTCTGCATTTGGATTGTAGAGCTCATTGAAATCTACCAATTCTATCATCGCAGTATCTGCAGCATCACCTGGTCTGAAACCTGTTTTGATAATTCTAGTATAACCTCCGTTTCTATTTGCAATTTTAGGAGCAATTGTTCTGAATAATTCTGTAACAGCTTCTTTGCTTTGCAAATAAGAGAAAACAGTTCTTCTGTTGTGTGTAGTATCTTCTTTTGATTTTGTAAGAAGTGGTTCTACATATACGCGCAAAGCTTTTGCTTTAGCAACTGTTGTGTTAATTCTTTTATGCTCAATAAGAGAACAAGCCATATTAGCAAGTAGTGCACTTCTGTGTGAAGCGGTTCTTCCTAAGTGATTGAATTTTTTACCGTGTCTCATTGTATATTATTTATCAGCGTCTAATTTATATTTTGCAACGTCAAACCCGAAATTCAAGCCTTTTGCGTGCACTAGTTCTTCTAATTCTGTGAGTGATTTTTTTCCGAAATTTCTAAATTTCATCAAATCAGACTTACTATAAGAAACCAATTCACCTAAAGTTTCAACTTCTGCAGCTTTTAAGCAGTTAAGAGCTCTCACAGAGAGATCCATATCAGCTAATTTAGATTTTAGAAGTTGTCTGGTGTGTAGTGTTTCTTCATCGTATTGTATAGATGCTTTTACAGCTTCGGTTTCCAACGTAATTCTCTCATCTGAGAATAACATAAAATGATAAATCAAAATTTTGGAAGCTTCTGTTAAAGCATTTTGTGGACTGATAGAACCATCGGTCTCTATATCTAATACTAATTTTTCGTAGTCTGTTTTTTGCTCAACACGATAATTTTCAACGGAATACTGCACCTTTTTGATAGGGGTGAAAATAGAATCTATAGCAATGGTACCAATTGGTGCATTGTTAGATTTATTTTGCTCAGATGGAACGTAACCTCTCCCTTTTTCTATATTGAAAGTAAGTTCGAAAGCTACTTCTTTTGCCAAATTACAGATTACGAGATCTGGATTTAACACTTCGAAACCGCTGATTGATTTTCCTAAATCACCTGCAGTAACTACATTTTGTCCTGAAACTTTTGCAGTAACTTGTTCTGTTGTGGTATTTTCAGATTTCGCTTTTAGGCGTAATTGTTTTAGATTAAGAATAATTTCTGTTACATCTTCTATTACACCAGGAATTGTTGAAAATTCGTGCTCTACGCCTTCTATTTTGATAGAAGAAATAGCATATCCTTCAAGAGAAGAGAGTAAAACTCTTCTCAAAGCATTACCGATGGTAAGTCCAAAACCTTGTTCTAATGGTCTGAATTCAAATTGTCCTTTGAAGTCATTAGAATTAAGTAGGATTACTTTATCGGGTTTAATGAATGTTAAAATTGCCATATTGGTTTGAGCAAAAATTTGATTATTATTTAGAGTAAAGTTCGACGATTAGCTGTTCTTTGATGTCCTCTGGAATTTGAATTCTTTCTGGAGCTGCTACAAAGGTTCCTTCTTTTTTCTCGTCATTAAATTGCAACCACTCATAGTTGGATTTAGAAGCAAGAGAATCTGAAATAACTTCTAGAGATTTCGATTTTTCTCTGATTGCGATTACATCTCCTACTTTCAATAAATATGATGGTATGTTTACCAATTCACCATTTACAGTTACGTGTCTGTGTGACACTAATTGTCTTGCTCCAGCTCTGGTTTTAGCAAATCCTAATCTGTATACCACGTTGTCTAATCTAGATTCGCACAATTGCAATAGTACTTCACCAGTTACACCTTTGCTTCGGTGAGCTTTGTCAAATAAATTTGCGAATTGTCTTTCTAGAATTCCGTAGGTATATTTAGCTTTTTGTTTTTCTGCTAATTGTACTGCGTATTCAGATTTTTTAGAACCTCTTCTTTTGTTTGGTCCGTGTTGTCCAGGTGGTTGGTTTTTTCTTTTTTCG
Organism: uncultured Flavobacteriales bacterium; assembly: GCA_937876095.1. GTDB lineage: Bacteria > Bacteroidota > Bacteroidia > Flavobacteriales > Weeksellaceae > CALFIE01. The sequence goes on from CALFIE010000003.1 coordinate 35,235, forward strand.
AAGTATTTGTCGTCTCCGTAGATTGCTGCGCCAAATTTACGAGCAATTTTTGTTTTTGGTCCAATATATCTTGCCATAATTCTTTAGATTTGAGATTTGAGATTTGAATTTTTGAATTTTCAAATTTTCAAATTCTTGTTATACTCTTCTTCTTTTTGGTGGTCTACAGCCATTGTGTGGCATAGGAGTCACGTCTACGATTTCGCTAACTTCAATCCCAGAGTTGTGAATTGATCTGATTGCAGATTCTCTACCTGCACCAGGACCTTTCACAAACACTTTTACTCTTCTAAGACCTGCTTCGTGAGCAACTTGAGAGCAATTTTCAGCTGCCATTTGCGCAGCGAAAGGAGTATTTTTTTTAGAACCTCTGAAACCCATTTTACCGGCAGAAGCCCAAGAAATTACTTCACCATTTTTATTGGTTAAAGAAATAATGATATTATTAAAAGAAGCTTGGATGTGTGCTTCACCAATTGCTTCTACTTTAACTTTTCTTTTCTTAACTACTTTAGTCTGTTTTGCCATAATTCTAACGATTATTTACTTGCTTTTTTCTTGTTAGCAACAGTTTTTCTTTTTCCTTTTCGGGTTCTAGAATTGTTTTTCGTTCTTTGGCCTCTTAAAGGTAATCCTAGTCTGTGACGTATTCCTCGTTGGCAACCTATGTCCATCAATCGCTTGATGTTCAATTGCACTTCAGAACGTAGTTCACCTTCAACTTTAATGTTGTCTGTGATGTAGTTTCTGATTGCAGCCAATTCATCGTCATTCCATTCGTTGACTTTCTTGTCTTCGCTGATTCCAGCATTTTTCAAGATTTCTGCAGCGGTGCTTCTACCAATCCCATAGATGTAGGTAAGCCCGATAACTCCTCTTTTGTTTTTTGGTAAATCAATACCTGAAATTCTCGCCATAATTTAATTTTAGCCTTGTCTTTGTTTAAATTTTGGGTTTTTTTTGTTGATAACAAATAGGACGCCTTTTCTACGTACTATTTTGCAATCAGCACTTCTTTTTTTGATAGATGCTCTTACTTTCATTGTAACTGTTTTAATATCTAAAAGTGATTCTTCCTTTTGATAAATCATAAGGAGATAGTTCTAATTTTACCTTGTCTCCTGGTAAAAGTTTAATATAGTGCATTCTCATTTTCCCAGAAATGTGGGCAATTAGAACGTGACCATTCTCTAATTCTACACGGAACATGGCGTTTGATAGTGCTTCCACTATCACGCCGTCTTGTTCTATATGTTTTTGTTTAGCCATTTATTTCTTAAAAGTTGGATGTTCTAGATAATTTAGATTGCATCAACCCATCATAATGATGGTTCAGCAGATAAGTATTTATCTGTTGAACAGTGTCTAATATTACTCCAACCATGATTAATAGGGAAGTCCCACCAAAAAATAGCGCAAATCCATCAGTCTGAACAATGGTTCCGTGCACTATTGCTGGAAGGATTGCAAAGATAGACAAAAATATTGCACCTGGCAAAGTTATTTTAGACAAAATATCATCTAAGTAATCCGCAGTATCTTTACCTGGTCTTACCTTAGGAATCAAACCACCATTTCTTTTCAAATCATCTGCCATTTGGTTTACCGGAATAGTAATTGCAGTGTAAAAAAATGAAAATACGATGATCAAAATTGCAAAAAGTACATTGTATTGCCAACTAAATACATTTTTAAATCCTGCCAAAAAGGTACTAGATTCATCTACATTTGTAAGTAATCCTGGAACAAACATCAGTGCTTGAGCGAAGATAATTGGCATAACTCCTGCTGCATTTACTTTGAGTGGAATCCACTGTCTAGCTCCTTCCATCAGGTTTCTGGTTGCTCCACCTCTTGCTTGTGCTCTACTTACATATTGAATTGGAATTTTGCGCACTGCAACTGACAATACAATTGCTAATAGTACTACCAATAACCAGAATAATACTTCAACCAAAATCATAATGGTTCCGAATCCTCCTTTACCTGTTTGAGTTGCATATTCTTGTAAAAATGCTTCTGGTAATCTAGATAAAATCCCTACCATAATTAGGATAGAGATACCATTACCAATACCTTTATCGGTAATTTTTTCACCTAACCACATTGCAAATACAGATCCTGCAATTAGCAATATAATACTTGGTAACCAGAACATAATGTGATCTGGATTGATTGCATAAGCAGATTGAAATTGCTGATATGGCAAAAATACATAACGGATAGAAGATAGGTAAGAAGGTGCTTGTACCAAACATACCCCAATAGTTAACCATCTTGTAATTTGGTTAAGTGTATTTCTACCACTTTCTCCGTCTTTTTGTAATTTTTGTAAATAGGGGATTGCCATTCCCATCAATTGCACTATAATAGAAGCAGAGATGTAGGGCATAATTCCCAATGCCATAATAGAAGCGTGGCTAAATGCACCACCAGTAAACGACGATAGCAAACCAAGAAGACCAGCTCCTTGTTTGTTTCCGCCTTGGTTTTTATAATGTTCCAAAAGATCTCCTACTTCTGCCAAATTAATTGCAGGTAAAGATATATAGGAAGCGAATCTATACACTAGGATAATCCCCAAAGTAAATAGAATTTTATCTCTAAGTTCTTTTAGGCTCCAAATGTTTTTAAGTGTTTGTATAAATCCTTTCATGGTATGTATTATAGAGTAATTGCTTTACCACCAGCTTTAGCAATAGCTTCTTCGGCAGTTTTGGTGAATTTGTTAGCAGAGATTGCAACACTAGATTTCAATTCGCCTCTTCCCATTATTTTCACCAATTCGTTTTTAGAAGCCAAACCGTTTTCTACCAAAACTTCTTTGGTGATATCTCCTTTGATGGATTTACTATCAATCAAAGACTGTATGGTATCTAAATTAATTGCTCTAAATTCTTTTCTGTTGATATTATTGAAACCAAATTTTGGTAGCCTTCTTTGCAAAGGCATTTGTCCACCTTCGAAACCGATTTTCTCTGAATATCCGGCTCTAGATTTTTGTCCTTTGTGTCCTTTTGTTGAAGTACCACCTTTTCCGCTACCTTGTCCTCTACCAATTCTTTTGGAATTGTGAGTAGAACCTGCAGCTGGTTTTATATTGTTTAGATTCATTGTTTTATAATTTTAGATGTTAGATATTAGATGTTAGAAAAAATCAGATACAAGTTTTAAAAAAATCTACTATCTGATTTCTAACTTCTAACTTCTTTTTTATTTTTGAACTTCTACTAAATGACTCACTGCAGCTACCATTCCTAAAATCGAAGGAGTAGCTTCGTGCTCTACAACTTGGTGAAGTTTTTTTAGTCCTAATGCTTCAAGCGTTCTTTTTTGGGTTTTTGTTCTACCAATAGCGCTTCTTACTTGTTTTACTGAAATTTTTGCCATTGTAAATATTTTAACCGTTAAACACTTTTGATAATTCTATTCCTCTCATTCTTGCGATTTCTTCTGGTCTTCTGATGTCTAATAATGCATTGAAAGTAGCTTTCACTACATTATGTGGATTAGAAGATCCTTTAGATTTCGATAAGATGTCGTGTACACCAGCTGATTCTAATACTGCTCTTACAGCACCACCTGCAATTAGACCGGTACCATGAGATGCAGGTCTCAAGAAGATATCTGCACCACCAAATCTAGCTGAAGTTTGATGTGGAATTGAGTGATTCATTACAGGAACTTTTACCAAATTTTTCTTAGCATCTTCTACTGCTTTTGCAATAGCAGAAGCAACTTCTTTGGATTTACCAAGACCGTATCCTATGATACCATCTTCGTTACCTACTACTACGATTGCAGAAAATCCGAATGCTCTACCACCTTTGGTTACTTTGGTTACTCTGTTTACAGAAACCAAACGGTCTTTCAATTCTAAACCACCGGGTTTTACTCTTTCTATATTACTATCTAACATTTGCTCGATTTTTTAAGATTAAAATTGAAGTCCGCCTTCTCTAGCTCCGTCTGCTAAAGCTTTCACTCTACCGTGGTATACGAAACCATTTCTGTCAAACACTACTTTTTCATAACCTGCTGCTTTTGCTTTGCTAGCAATTGCTTTGCCTACTGCTGCAGCTATTTCTATTTTGGTTCCTTTGGCGTCTACTCCTTTTTCTCTAGAAGAAGCTGCTACCAAAGTTTTACCTTCGTTATCATCAATTAATTGAGCATAAATTTCTTTGTTGCTCTTGTATACAGAAAGTCTTGGTGATGCTTGAGTTCCGGAGATTTTTCCTCTAACTCTTCTTTTGATTCTTTCTCTTTTTTGTACTGTTGTTAATGCCATTTTCTTAAATTTTATTAAGCAGATTTACCAGCTTTACGTCTAACATTTTCTCCTACAAATCTTACTCCTTTTCCTTTGTAAGGTTCAGGTTTTCTAAATGATCTGATTTTTGCAGCCACCATTCCTAGTAATTGTTTGTCATAAGATGACAAGGTAATTACCGGATTTTTTCCTTTTTCTGATAAGGTATCTAGTGTAATTTCTTTTGGAAGATCTACTACGATACCGTGAGAGAAACCTAAAGCTAATTCTAGTCGTTGACCAGCGTGTGAAGCTCTATAACCTACCCCAACTAATTCTAGTTGTTTGGTGAAACCTTGTGCGGTTCCTTGCACCATATTGTTGATTAACGCTCTGTATAGACCGTGTAATGCTTTGTGCTGTTTAGATTCTGATGGGCGATCCAATGTAAGGATGCCATCTTCTATTTTTAAAGTAATTCCGCCAGCTACTTGTTGTGAAAGTTCTCCTTTAGGACCTTTCACTGTTACAAGACCATCATTTTCTGTAATGGTTACATTCGCAGGAATTTCTATAATTGATTTACCAATTCTTGACATTTTTTCCTAAATTTTACAATTAATATACATAGCAGATTACTTCGCCGCCAACTTTTTCTTGACGTGCTTTCTTATCAGTCATCAAACCTTTAGAAGTTGAGATGATTGCTACACCTAAACCATTCAAAACTCTTGGAAGTTCTTCTGATCCTTTGTACTGTCTAAGACCTGGTCTAGAAGCTCTTTGGATAGATTTGATTGCGGGTTTGTTTGTTTGCTTATCATATTTCAAAGCGATTTTGATTGTCCCTTGAACTGCGCTGTCTTCGAATTTATAATTCAAGATGTAGCCTTGGTCAAATAAGATTTTCGTAATCTCCTTTTTAATATTCGATGCAGGAATTTCCACCACTTTGTGGCCTGCGCTTTGTGCGTTCCTTACTCTGGTTAGGAAATCTGAAATTGGATCTGTTACCATTTTTTGATTTTGTTGTTATTGGTTTATGGTAGTTAGTATTGAAAAAGATTTCAGATGTAAGATTTTAGAAATTAAATTGTCTGTTGTCTACATTCAACTTTACTACCTCGATTTTTAATTAAATTGTTACCAACTTGCTTTTTTAACTCCTGGGATTAATCCTTGGTTTGCCATTTCACGAAATGTTACCCTAGAAATTCCGAAAGTACGCATATAACCTCTTGGTCTACCTGTAAGTTTACATCTGTTGTGAAGTCTTACTGGTGATGCGTTTTTTGGTAATTTTTGCAATGCTTCGTAATCTCCGGCTTCTTTCAAAGCTTTTCTTTTCTCAGCATATTTTGCTACCATTGCTTCTCTTTTGCGCTCACGCGCTTTCATAGATTCTTTTGCCATCTTTTAGTTTTTTTTGAAGGGTAAACCGAAATGGGTTAATAATGCTTTTGCTTCTTTGTCTGTTTTGGCAGAGGTTACGAAGGTGATGTCCATCCCTTGGATTTTTTTCACTTTATCAATTACAATTTCTGGGAAAATGATTTGTTCTGTAATTCCTAGGTTGTAATTTCCTCTACCATCAAATCCGTCTGCTTTGATACCAGAGAAATCTCTGATTCTTGGTAGCGCAGAAGCGGTAAGTCTGTCTAAAAACTCATACATTTTATGAGCTCTGAGTGTAACTCTTGCTCCAACTGGCATTCCTTTTCTAAGTTTGAAGGCAGCTTCATCTTTTTTGGAGATGGTACCTACTGCTTTTTGTCCGGTAATGGCGGTTAATTCTTCTACTGCGTAATCTACGATTTTTTTGTCGGCAGTAGCAGCTCCTAAACCTTGTGATACAACGATTTTTTCTAATTTAGGTACTTGCATAATGCTTTTGTACCCGAATTCTTCCATCATTGCAGGAACAATTTTCTCTTTATATATTTTTTTGGGTCTTGCTATGTATTCCATCTTCTTTTAATTATAAAGTTTCACCGGATTTTTTTGCAAATCTTATTTTTTTATCACCATCCAATTTGAATCCCACTTTGGTTGGTTTGCCATCTTTTGTGATGAGCGAAACGTTGGAGATGTGTAGTGATGCTTCTTTTTCTACAATTCCACCTTGTGGATTAGATGCAGATGGTTTTACGTGTTTTTTCACGATGTTTACACCTGCTACTATTACTCTAGGATCTTTGTTTTCTTTCTTGATCACTTCTAGTACTTCGCCTTTACTACCTTTGTTTCCACCGGTAGTTACGATTACTTGGTCTCCTCTTTTTATTTTAACTTTTGTCATTTTTTTTAAAATTTAAAAATTATAAAACTTCTGGAGCCAATGAAATGATTTTCATGTATTCTTTGTCTCTCAATTCACGAGCAACTGGTCCGAAAACACGGGTTCCTCTCATTTCTCCTGCTGCGTTGAGTAGTACACAAGCGTTGTCATCGAATTTGATGTATGATCCATCTTTTCTACGTACAGCTTTTTTTGTTCTTACTACAACTGCTTTGGATACTTGTCCTTTTTTTGCGTTTCCTGATGGTGTAGAATCTTTGATAGTTACTACGATTTTATCACCAACAGAAGCATATCTTCTTCTAGTTCCTCCTAGAACTCTGATCACCAATACTTCTTTTGCACCGGTATTGTCAGCTACTTTTAGTCTTGATTCGGTTTGTAACATTACTTAGCTTTTTCTATGATTCGTACTAATCTCCATCTTTTACTTTTGCTTAAAGGTCTAGTTTCTTGAATTAAGACTTTATCTCCTTCGTTGCATTCGTTTTTCTCATCGTGTGCGGTATATTTTTTTGTTTTCAAAACGAATTTACCGTACATTGGATGTTTCATTCTCATCGTTTCACTTACAACAATGGTCTTTTCCATTTTATTGCTAGAAACAATTCCGATTCTTTCTTTTCTTAAATTTCTATCCATGATAAAATGAAATTCTTATTGTTGTTTGTTAGTTAATGCGGTTTCTAATCTTGCGATATTTTTCCTCAGGTCTCTTATTTGAATTGGGTTTTCTATCGGGCTGATTCTGTGAGCTAATTTTAGTTTGGTAAATTCAGCTTTTGTTTCTGCCAATTTGTTTTGTAGATCACCTACGCTTAGATTTTTGATATCTTCTTTTTTCATTTTTCAAAAAATTATTGAGGTTGAACAAAATCGTTAGCGACTACAAATTTGGTAACTACGGGTAATTTTTGTGCTGCAAGTCTAAGTGCTTCCTTAGCGATATCGTAAGGTACACCACCTACTTCGAACATAATTTTACCTGGTTTTACTACTGCTACCCAATATTCTACGGCACCTTTACCTTTACCCATCCTTACTTCGGCTGGTTTTTTGGTAATAGGTTTGTCTGGGAATATTTTGATCCAGAGTTGACCTTCTCTTTTCATATATCTTGTAGCGGCAATACGTGCTGCTTCAATTTGTCTAGCAGTGATCCAAGCACCGTCTATAGCTTTGATTCCGAAAGTTCCATACGCAAGTTGGTTACCTCTTTGCGCAATTCCCTTCATTTTCATTTTATGAACTTTACGGAATTTCGTTCTTTTTGGTTGTAACATAATTATTTTAGAATTTTAGATTTTAGATTTTAGATTTTTAAAAAAGTAACGGTCATTTAAAAACTGTCCTCTAAAATTGCTTAATTATTTTTTATCTCTAGATCTTCTGTTATCTCTATCACCTCTTTCTGGTCGATCGTTTCTGTCGCCTCTACCAGCTGGTGCTTTTTTCTGTTGTCCAACTAGTGGAGAAAGGTCTCTTTTACCATATACTTCACCTTTCATAATCCAAACTTTGATACCAAGTTTACCGTATTGTGTAAGTGCTTCTGCAATGTGGTAGTCTATATCTGCTCTGAAAGTTGACAATGGGATTCTACCTTCTTTGAAGGATTCACTTCTTGCCATTTCAGCTCCGTTTAATCTACCAGAAATTTGTACTTTGATTCCTTCTGCACCCATTCTCATGGTAGAAGTAATTGCCATTTTCACAGCTCTTCTGTAAGATATACGGTTTTCTATTTGTTTTGCGATACTGTCTGCTACTAATACTGCGTCTAGTTCTGGTCTTTTAATTTCAAAGATGTTGATTTGCACGTCTTTGTCGGTGATTTTCTTCAACTCTTCTTTTAATTTGTCCACTTCTTGACCGCCTTTCCCGATGATAAGTCCTGGTCTAGCTGTAGTAATGGTTACGGTAACTAATTTCAAAGTTCTTTCTATGAAAATTTTTGAAATTCCGCCTTTAGATAATCTTGCTTCAAGGTATCTTCTGATTTTGTAATCTTCTGCGATTCTGTCTCCATAATCGTTTCCGCCAAACCAGTTAGAATCCCATCCTCTGATGATGCCTAATCTGTTACCAATTGGATTTGTCTTCTGTCCCATAGCTTGATTATTTAATTTCTTTATTACCTAATATTAGAGTGATGTGGTTTGATCTTTTACGGATTCTATAACCTCTACCTTGCGGTGCTGGTCTTAGTCTCTTAAGTTGTCTTGCACTGTCTACAAATATTTCTTTTACTATAAGTCCGGCTTCTTCTATATCTACGTTTTCGTTTTTAGCTTGCCAATTGGCCATAGCTGAAAGAAGCAATTTTTCTAATTTATTAGAAGCATCTTTCTTAGAATATTTTAAGATATAGAGAGCTTTGTCCACTTGTTCTCCTCTGATGATATCGGCAACCAATCTCATTTTTCTTGGAGAAGAAGGGCAATCTTTCAATGAAGCTTTTACAACATCTTTGTTGGCTTCTTTTCTTGCTAATGCGCTATCTTGTTTTCTTGATCCCATGATTATCTACCACCTTTATTTTTGTTACCACTATGTCCTCGGAAAGAACGTGTAGGAGAAAATTCGCCTAACTTGTGACCTACCATATTTTCTGTAACATAAACAGGGATAAAAGATTTCCCGTTGTGTACTGCGATGGTTTGTCCTACGAAGTCCGGAGAAATCATAGATGCTCTAGACCAAGTTTTGATTACTGTCTTCTTACCAGACTCTATATTTGCCTGAACCTTCTTATCTAAAGTATGATGGATGAAAGGTCCTTTTTTAAGTGATCTTGCCATAATTATTTTCTTTTAGATAGGATATATCGGTTAGACGCTTTGTTTTTCTTTCTTGTTTTATAACCTTTAGACGGCATTCCGTTTCTAGATCTTGGGTGTCCACCAGAAGAACGACCTTCACCACCTCCCATTGGATGGTCAACTGGATTCATTACTACGGCTCTAGTTCTAGGTCTTCTACCTAACCATCTGCTTCTACCAGCTTTACCAGAAACGGTAAGTTGGTGATCAGAGTTAGATACAGATCCTATCATAGCCATACATTCTGTAAGAACCATTCTTGATTCTCCTGAAGGTAATTTTATGATGGCATATTTCCCATCTCTTGAGGTAAGTTGTGCAGAAGATCCAGCGCTTCTTGCCATAATGGCACCTTGTCCTGGTTTTAGTTCTATACAAGAAATTACAGTTCCTAGAGGAATGCTTTTCAATTTCATTGCATTACCAATTTCTGGTTCTACATTGGCTCCAGAAACTACTTTTTGATCTACTTTAATACCATTTGGAGCAATGATGTATCTCTTCTCTCCATCTGTGTATTCCAGTAGTGCAATAAATGCAGTTCTGTTTGGGTCGTACTCTACAGTTTTTACGGTTGCTTCAACATCAAATTTATTTCTCTTGAAGTCGATAATTCTGTATTTCTTTTTGTGTCCACCTCCGGTGTAACGCATGGTCATTTTACCAGTTTGGTTACGTCCACCTGACTTCTTAATACCAACGGTAAGAGATTTCTCTGGTTTGTTGGTAGTAATTTCCTCAAAATTGTTTACAATTCTGAATCTCTGTCCCGGGGTGATAGGTTTTAATTTTCTAACAGACATTACTATTGTTTAAATATAATTTATAAATTAATTCGTTGCAAAAATATCAATCACTTCACCTTCTGCAAGGGAAACAATTGCTTTTTTCAATTTGTTGGTTTTACCAACTTGTAGTCCTTTTTTAGTGTGTTTAGAGGAAACTTTAGGCGCATAAATCATAGTTCTTACGTCTGCCACTTTTACACTATAAGCTTCTTCTACCGCTTTTTTGATCTCGATCTTATTCGCTTTAGTATTCACTAAAAAAGAATAAGCACCTCGTAAATCGGTAAGGTAGTTTGCTTTTTCTGAAATGATGGGTTTAATGATTATCGACATGACTTATTTTCTTAAATTTTCTTGAAATTTTTCTACAGCCCCTTCTATAAATACGATTTCACCAGCATTCATCAAATCATAAGAACTTATCTCGTTATAAGCAAGTACTCTAGTTTTTGGTAAATTTCTAGAAGACAAATACACATTGTTATTTGCTTCTGGTAAAATATATAGGGATTTTTTTCCTTCGAAACCTAGTGCATTGTTGATGGTGATAAATTCTTTAGTTCTTGGAGCTTCAAAACTGAAGGTTTCCAATATTTTAATAGAATTATCTTTCAACTTTTGAGATAACACAGATTTTTTTGCTAATCTTTTCAAAGCTTTGTTCAATTTGAATCGGTAGTCTCTTGGTTTTGGACCGAAAACTCTACCTCCACCTTTGAAAGTAGGCGATTTTATATCACCATATCTCGCAGAACCAGATCCTTTTTGTTTTTTAAGCTTTCTAGTAGAAGCAGTAATTTCGCTTCTTTCTTTCGATTTGTGAGTCCCTTGTCTTTGTGCAGCAAGGTATTGTTTCACTTCTAAGTAAACCGCATGCTGATTTGGCTCAATTCCGAAAATAGTTTCGTCCAGAGTTACTTTTCTTCCGGTTTCTTTTCCTTGTGTATTTAATACTTTTAATTCCATCTTCTAATAATTACATAAGAATTTTTTGCTCCCGGAACAGCACCTTTTACAATTAAAAGATTTTGTTCTTCATCTACTTTTAACACTTGTAGGTTTTGTACAGTCACTTGTTTGCCACCCATTCTTCCTGCCATTCTCATCCCTTTGAATACTCTAGAAGGATCAGAACCTGCGCCAATAGAACCTGGAGCTCTCAATCTGTTGTGCTGTCCGTGTGTAGCCTGCATTACACCACCGAAGTTGTGTCTTTTAACTACCCCTTGGAAACCTTTACCTTTAGAAGTTCCTGTTACGTCTACATATTCACCTTCTGCGAACATGTTTACCAAAACTTCGTCTCCAACTTTCAAATTATCGAATCCATGATGGAATTCTACTAATTTTGCTTTTGGAGTAGAACCAGCCTTTTTGAAATGACCAGCCAACGCTTTTCCAACGTTTTTTTCACTCTTGTCATCGAAACCCAACTGAAAGCCAACATAGCCATCAGTTTCTACGGTTCTGACCTGTAAAACCGAGCATGGACCAGCTTGAATAACTGTACAAGGAATGTTTTTTCCTTCTTCGTTAAACAACGAGGTCATACCGATTTTTTTACCAATAATACCTGACATTTATTATATTTAGTTATAAAATTCTTGTTTATCAATCGAGGTTTCAGTGATTTCTACTTCTGAAATAGGCATACTTCTTCCCTAAATTGAGTGTGCAAATGTAAGGATATTTTTTGAACTGACAAACAGGTTTTGAAAATTTCTGAAGAATTTGATTCTGTGAATTTTAATTTCAGTATTAATGAAATATGTGAACTAAAATTTTCCACACTATATAATATATTTAGGACTGAATTTTTTTATTATTAATGATATACTTCTTTTTTTTGCGCTGCATTTTTAACAAAAACATCCATAATCTATCCTATTTTCCTATATTTGTTAAAACAAGATTACATTTGATGATAGAAACACATCTCCGATCTATTTTAGATAACGATTTTTACAAAATTACCATGCAAAATGCCGTGGTGAAATTATTCCCCACAGAAAATGTGAAATACCAATTCATCAATCGTGGTCAACATGTTTTCCCAGAAAATTTTGCAAAAAATTTGCAAAATGCCGTCGCAGAAATGGCGAATCTTGCTTTGACCAAAGAAGAAAAAAAATTTTTGCAAGAAACCTGCCCTTATCTTGCGTTGCCATACTTGGATTTTTTAGAAGGCTATCGTTATGATCCTTCCGAAGTCAAAATTTTACAATCAGGTGACCAACTTACTGTTACAGTAGAAGGACTTTGGTATCGTACTATACTTTGGGAAGTGCCACTTTTGGCGCTGATTTCGGAGTTACATTACGAGATGAACCATCTAGAGCGCAACTCCAATGAAATGGTGTTGAAAAAAACCGTAGAAAAATCCAAAATTTTGAATCAATTAGGCGTAAATTTTGCAGAATTTGGAACCAGAAGAAGACATTCTTATCAGGTACAAAAATTGGTAGTAGAAGCACTTACCGAAGACCAAAATTCCACATTTATTGGTACTTCCAACGTACATTTTGCCAAAGAATTTGGCATAAAACCTATTGGTACACATGCACACGAATGGTTTATGTTTCACGGAGCAGAATATGGTTTCAAAATGGCCAATCAATTAGCGCTAGAACATTGGGTAGATGTTTACAGAGGTGATTTAGGAGTGGCGCTTTCAGATACGTATACAACCGATGTTTTTTTTGAACATTTCGACAAAAAATTTGCAAAATTGTTTGATGGTGTTCGTCATGACAGTGGTGATCCTATTCTTTTTGCTGAGAAAACCATCGCTCATTACCAGAAAAATGGCATCAATCCGCTCTTTAAATATATTATTTTTTCTGATGGATTGAACTTAGAAAAAGTAGCAGAAATCACCAAAGCATGCACCGGAAAAATCGGGATTTCCTTCGGAATTGGAACCAATCTTACCAACGATGTTGGTCTAAAACCGATGAATATCGTAATGAAATTGGTAGCGGTGAAATCGGTGACTAATGATTGGATTCCTACCGTGAAATTGTCCGACGAAAAAGGGAAATACACCGGTGATCCTAAAATGATTGAACTTGCGAAAGAGTTTTTGAAAATCAAGGATTGAGAAGTGCGAAGTTTGTAAATAGATGATATTTAATGAATGATGATTTTGAATAATGATTGAAGATTAATGAATGAAAAACTATAAACTTTGATCTTTGAATCTTGAATCAAAAAAAATGAAAAAGTCAGAAACTTACGAAGAATACGCACTCGATTTTCCTGAAAAAACGCAAATCATTCTAGAAAATTTGAAAAATTTTATCGAAAAATTACTTCCAGACTGCGAACTTTGCATCAATTACGGAATCCCAACTTTTAAAAAGAATGGTAAAAATGTAATCCATTTTGGGGCGTTCAAAAATCATATAGGTTTGTATCCTGGTTTCGAAGCTATCGAAGTTTTTGCTGATGATTTACAAAATTTTAAAACTTCAAAAGGGGCGGTTCAGTTTCCTTTAAATGAGGAAATTCCTTGGGATTTGCTGCGAAAAATCGTAGAATTTAGGAATAAGAAAGTATGATGAATTTTGACAAAATTTTTGCGAAGCAAAGAAATCTTTGTCAAAGATATTACTATTTTCCGATATTTCATTTGATTGCTTCAAAGTGCTTGTTTCATTGGGTTTTACAATTTTAAGATAAGAAAACTAACGAATCCGAAAGCATCCAAATTAAGAGTTTGTTGAACTGCTTGTTGTACTTTTGTATCAGGTTGCTTCCCTTTGCGAAACCTCCTATTTAAGAGGTTTCTTTACTTTACACTGTTTTGCAAAGGGAAAATAAAACCTAAAAATATACAACATTATGGCATCAGTAAAATTAGTTCTGAGAACAGCACAAGAATCACAAACAGGAAATTGTCCGCTTTACATTAGACTCATTAAAGACAGAAAAGCAAAATTTCTCACAACAGGTCAGAAATTAAAGCCTTCAGAATGGGACGAAACAAAGCAAAAAGTAAAGAAAAATCACCCTAATAGTGCGAGATTAAATGCCTATTTATCTCAAGTTATTGCAGATGCAGAAGCGCAGATTGTTGATGTTTCAAGAAAGAACGAAACAGTTTCTGCTAAGAAACTTAAAGAAGCAATTAAAGGAAAAGAATCTGAATTGTTTTTTGAATATGCCTTTAAAAGATTGGAAAAAATCAAAGGCTCAGTTTCTATTTTAACACAACGCAAATATCAGGCACACCTAGAGAAATTCAAAAAATATGTGGGTGAAAAAGAATTCTATTTTGAAGACCTTACTACCGTCTTGCTGAACGACTACATTACCTATTGCTATTCTACTTTAAAAAACAAAAACAATACGGTACAAACCAATATAAGAAGCCTGATGAAATTCTACAATGATGCCATTGCAGAAGACATGGTCCCTCTAAATCTGTATCCTTTCAATAAAATCAAGACCAAAAAAGATTCTGCGAAAATAAAATTTCTCCAAAAAGAAGAAATTGAACAGCTTAAAAACGCAGAATTGGAAGAAGGAAGTTTAATGGCAAAATTCCGTGACATGTTTGTTTTTTGTATTTATGCAGGTGGACTTAGGATGGGCGATGTGATTTCTTTGCAATGGAAGCACATTAATTTTGAAAATTCCAAATTGTCGAAAGTTATCCGAAAAACAGGGAACTTGCATAGCTTCAAACTTGTACAACCCGCTTTAGAAGTTCTCAAAAAACACAAAAATGAAAACAGCACCGATGAAAAATTTGTTTTTTCTTTAGTAAAAAATGAAGAGAAATTTTTGAAAAATGAACATTATGCCATTTCAGAAATTGAAAGAATTTCTCGTAATATCAATAAATCACTATCATACATTTCTCAAAAAATTGATTTAAACAAAGGACTTTCCTTCCATATGAGCAGACATACATTTGCTACAAATGCATTGAACAACGGAATGCGTATTGAGCACGTTTCAAAAGTCATGGATCATTCGAGCATTCGTGTAACCGAGATTTATGCAAAAGTAATCAATACAGAACTTGATGCTTCGATGGACAAGTTTGTGTATTAATCTCTAGAATATAAATAAAGCAAAAAAGAAGAGTGTTATTCTTATGGAAAACATTCTTCTTTTTTCAATGTCTTATTATGAGTTATAGTCAAAAAAATACTTAGAGCACAAAATTTGAGATGATAAAAGAAAACTTATTATGATTTCACATTATCCACTTTTGGAAACGGCTCCTTTCATGGAGTTTACGTCTGTAAAAGTTACAGATGCTTTTAACCATTTATTTGACATAGAAAAAAACACAGAAGAAAATTTACAGTCTTATTGCCAATCACTTATCAATAAAATTTTTCAATTGCACTATTCTCAAATCCAAAATTTTATTAACCATCATTGTAGTATTGCAAAAAATCCAATTGACTGGCTAAACACATTTGAAAAACTCATTGTTGTGAATGAAAAACTCTTTCAAAAAGGAAGTAATGAGAGCAGACATATAATGTTTCAAACCTGTATCGAATTGAAAAGGCTCAATTTAATTTGTGATGAAACACAAGAAAGTCCTACGAGACTAAATAAAAAGCAAATTAATGCAGAAAGTGAAGAAAGATACTTCAGTTTTAAAGAAGTGAAAGAGGAACTTGACCGAATAATTATTTTTGAAGAGAAAATAGTTTATCTAACCAATCAAAAATTTGATTATCAACAATCTGTCATTGATTTTGTAAACAAAAATCTTCCCCCATTTGATGAACAATGCACTAATGAGATTGAACGTCTCATTGAAGTAAGAAAATTGGAAGAACAACTTACAAAGAAGAAGACTAATTATATACAGAGACCCACACTAGAAAACAAAATTAAAATCAACAGCAACCTTAATCAACTTGTGGATGTGTTTTTTCAACTGAACCGAGAACTATTTATTGAAGGCAAACCATTTTTGGATGCCAATACCAATGATTTTGTGGCATTAATTTGTAATAATTTCGTAGATAAAGATGGGCACGAAATCAGCACAGCAACTGTTGAAACGATTTTACGTCCCTCTAAATACGATAAAAGACCCAAATCTCATAAACGTATTGATGTTAATAAATTAATCTAAAAAAAAAACAAGTCTCGGAGAGACTGTTTCGGGACTTCGGGACTTTTTTTGTTTGCTCAATTTTGCTCCATAATTAATAAAATATAAGAAAGTATGGAGGCAATTATTTTCTCAAAAGAGCAATTCGATGCTTTAATGTCAAAAATCAATGACATTCACCACAAAATCAACTTAACAAATTTACCAAAGCAGGAAGTATTTTTAGATAATGAAGAATTTATCAAAATGCTGAAAATTTCACGGAGAACTGCACAAACCTGGCGTGATGAAGGCAAAATATCTTTTTCGCAAGTGGGAAACAAAATTTATTACAAGCTTTCAGATGTGGAAAAAACGATGGATGAATACTATAATAAATCCTTCTCTAAAAAATGGTAATTAAAAAGATTATCCTTCCTATTATATTATCAATTCTATGAAAAATATAAATCCACAAACACCGATTTGCAATTTAACCGTTGAAGAATTTTTGGAAATTTTTCAAAAAATAAACTCTGAAAGCAAATATGAATACGGGCTTAAAGGTTTGGCAAAAATCCTTGGTTGCTCTGTTTCAAAAGCCTCCGAAATAAAATCTTCTGGAATATTGGATGAAGCCATTATTCAAAATGGAAATATCATAATCATTGATAAAGAAAAAGCATTACAGCTTTTTGCCAAAAAATAAGATGTATTACCTTGAATTGATACAGAGGTTTTGGGATTTTAATAAGAAAGCAAAAGTTAGTCCTACAGAAATTTCACTGTATTTCTATCTGCTCAAAATTGGCTATGAGAATGAGCGTTATGATTTCAAAATTTCTGATGTTGAATTGGGAAAAGAATTGGGATTAACCAGAAAAACGATAAAGTCAACAAAAGAGAAACTCAAAAATTTAGGCTTAATTCAATTTCAATCCAAAAACGGATTTCCAAGTCATTATCGATTGCTGTTGAATTATTCCATTGAAATTGAACCCGATATATCAATCAAAAAAGAAGAAAGCACAATTATTAAAAAAGATCAAAAAAGAGAAATTTTAGAAATATTTGAAAGTATTCTATCTGCACAAAATTCAGTTGAAGTAGTGAAAGAAATTGAAATTAATAGTGATATAAAAGCATCTTCAGGAACAACAGAAAAACAGAAACTTGAATGGAAACAGGCACAAAAGCAAGAGCAGGAACAACAAAACCTTAAAAATAATAAAATTCCTTCGTTAAATGAGTTTATAGAATATGCAAAATCATTGGAAGGCTATGAACCTAAATTGGATTTAAGCATCAGCGAAAAATATGAAAGTTGGAAAAATAATGGCTGGAAAAACACCTCTAATCGCCCCATCAGCAATTGGAAATCAACACTAAAAAGTACTTTGCCTTATTTGATAAATAAAAGTGAGAAAAATTCCCTTTCGTTGCAAGACATTCCAAATATAAAACGCCCTGAATCTTAAAGTAAAAACCATTTAAATATAAACATCAAAAACGAAATCAACTATGGCAGTTTCGGAAAAAGATTTACGGCATATCCGTAAAATATTTGAAAATAAAAACGATGCAATTCCCGACAGAATACGATTGGGAAACCATTTTGTGGACGATTTTATTTTTGATGATTCCGAAGCTGCGGATATTCCGATTAATGCACTTCGTGTAATTTTTAATCTAATTTCCATTATCGGTAACGAACAGTTTCGACCACAAGACCGTCCGAAACAACTTTCTCTTTTCGATGAAGAATTTGAAACCGATAACAACATTTTTGCATCCATCAAAATTAAAAACAGTAAAATTTCTCCAAGCGGATGTACAAAACAAGTGATAGATGCTTATGAGTTTCTAGCCAAATTTAAGATGGGTTGGTACAAATCGGTTAATTCCAAAGGCAAAGAAATTAAAACTTTCGGCGGATTGATTTCTACACCTAGTTACGATAAAAGAGGTTACACTAAATTTTTAGTCAGCAGTTATTGGCTAAAAAAATTATTAGTTATCCCAGAATACAACTATGTTTTGTATAATTTAGTGTACAATGTACGAAACAACAAGCATATTATTTTTGCGATTTGGCTTTCAAAATTACCTGAAAACGGA
This sequence comes from uncultured Flavobacteriales bacterium, assembly GCA_937876095.1. GTDB lineage: Bacteria > Bacteroidota > Bacteroidia > Flavobacteriales > Weeksellaceae > CALFIE01. The sequence continues at coordinate 53,581 of CALFIE010000003.1, forward strand.
ACGGTTTTGAAGCTTTCTACACTCAATAAAAAGTTTGGATTGAACTATAGAACAACTAAAGATTTTTGTTTCAAATTTTTGAAACCTGCAAGAATCAGTTTGAATACATTCAATACGCTTTCGTTCAATTATACCTACAACAAAGATTCAATTTCCATTATTCCTTTTTTGACTAGAACGATATTAGAAAACAAATCTGCTGTCTATACTAGAGAACTTCCATTTGAATCAAGCGGAACGAATATTGCCCAAAGTGAAAAAATTACCCGAAGATTAATCTATTTCAAAAATAGATATGGTTTACTAGAAAATGAAATGATCCAGTTTTCTCATCAATATAAAAATTTTTCACAAACCAGAGCTTTGATAGAAAAAGCGTTCAAAGAATTTATCAGAATCAACAGATTGGAAAAGACAAAATCTACAGCTTTTCAAGGAAAGGATTTTTTAACCGAAATGCAGGGATTAATCATTCAAATATATCAGAGTACAAAAATGGGAGAATTGCTTCCGAATGGTTATCCAATTATTGTCTGATTTCGGAATTGCACTCACCCGAAATTCGGAATTGCACTCACTAAAGTTAAAAGAATGTTAAAATATCCGATTTTTTGATTAAGAATTCGGAATTGCACTCACTCAAAAATTTAGAACGTTTTAAAAATGTGAAAAAACATCAAAAATTGTGGATAACTACAAATATCAACTCAAAATTAAAAATTGAATTCGGAATTGCACTCACCATAAATAAGGGTAGTTTTCGGAATTGCACTCACTCCACATTCGGAATTGCACTCACCAGATTTCGGAATTGCACTCACCGAAAAAGTGGCTCAAACCCTTTTCTATAAGTCGATACAGTGCTTTATTAAAAGTATTATAAAAGTAATTAAAAAGTCTTTTTTTATTAAAAAGGAAAATGTGGATAAAAAAATTTGCTTTAAAAAAGAAAAAAAATGAATTGTGAAGAAGTAAAAGAAAAAATAAATATAAGAACGGTTTTAGAATCATTCAACCTTTTTCCTGTGAAAGAAAACAGGAAAACGGCTTTTTATTTTGCGCTCGACAGAGAGGAAAAAATCCCAAGTTTGTTGGTTGATTTTGTCAAAAACAAAGCGTTTGATTTTGGAACGGGAAAAAGTTATGACGTGATTTCGATTGTTCAGCAAATGAATCAATGTTCCGTTTCAGAAGCATTGAAATATTTAGAAAAATTTGATTTTTCTATACAAAATGAATTTCAAAATGAAGAACCAATGCAACAAAAAGAGTACAAAATTCTCAATGTCTGTGAAATTCAGCATCCTGCGTTAATTCAATATTTAAAATCTCGAAAAGTGTATGAACAAAAAGATTTGGTGAAAGAAATTGAGTATGAAATGAAAGGTAAAAAGTATTTTGGAATTGGTTTTTTCAATAATTCGGGAGGAGTCGAAATCCGAAATAAATATTCAAAAATCTGTTTGGGAAAAAAGGATATTACTTTAATAAAAAATGGGTTGAATATTTCCAATGAAATTGTAATTTTTGAAGGCTTTTTCGATTATTTGACTTTCAAAAATTTGGAAAAAAAAGAAAATCCTAATTCAGATTATCTGATTCTCAATTCTACGGCAATGCTTTATAAAGCAGAGGAAATATTGAAAGAATATGATAAAATTTTGCTTTTCTTGGATAATGACCCCAATGGTATATTAGTTAAATCAAAAATTCAGATGCAATATAAAAATGTAGAGGATTGTTCACTGATTTATCTAGGTTTTAAGGATTTGAATGAGTGGTTTTGTAGCAATGGCTGAAATGAAAAAATATTTAAAATGTTATTTTGAATTTAAAAATCATTGCTATATAAAAAATCCCTGCTCAAAGACAGGGAAAAATGGTTTTGTTTATTTTTTAGATTCTTCCACAGATAGTTTACGGAAATCTTTAAATAATTTACTTAATTCTAAAGCTGCTTTTCTTGCTCTAGTACCTGCAGCTTTGTTTCCTTTCTCGATTTGTTGTTCTGCTTCTTTAGAAAATGCTTCATATTCAGCATTAATCTTTTCAATTAGTTCTTTCATAATGTGTAAATATTAAATGGGTGGCAAATATAGTGGTTTCTTATTATTTGTTTAGTGAAATTGAAAAAATGTTTTTCTGAATTTAACATCTATATAAAATTTACATTCTATTATATTTGAAATACAATTTTATTTATTTTTTTAAGTCTTTACTGATAGAAGCGTTGTTGAATGGCTTCCTAACTGTGGTTAGGCTTTTTACTATTGCAAATGTAGTACATCATCATTCACACAAAAAAATCTTTTTGGGTTTCTATAAAAATTCTTTCCACAAGTTCCAATAATTTTTCCAGACACTCCTAAATCCTTCGGACAAAAAGATTTCTAGCCCGATTCAAAACTTGTAAACAATTACGGGAATTGAATCGGGTTTTGTGTGCCTAATGCTGTCCTATAATCATCGGCAAAGAAAAAGCCGGAACCTCAGTTGTACGAATCAATTCAATAGCAGACGCTCTTTAACATCATTAGAAAAATCAAAAAAACAACGAAGAATAGTGTTTTTCAAAACTTAAATAAAAAAAGAAAAAGCCGAGTGTCCTCGATACCAAATCAATTCACTCGAAAATTTCAACCAATAACAGACAAAAAATCAACTAAAAAATTAACAATTTAAATCGAAACATTATGAACACAATTATCGGTAGAATTACCCAAAACGCAAAAATCAACACATTAAAAAACGACAAAAAAGTCGTGAACTTTTCAGTAGCCATCAACGACAGTTACAAAACCAAGCAAGGCGAAAGAAAAGAACAAACCACCTATTATAATTGCTCTTATTGGATAAATGCCAAAATAGTAGAATTTCTTACAAAAGGTACTTTGGTGGAGTTATCGGGCAGAATAAGCAGTAGTGCATGGATAGGAAAAGACGGAGAAATAAAGTCTGGACTGAACTTCCATACTTCAAACATCAAATTGCACGGTGGAAGACAAAAATCTGAATTCAATAATGAACCTACAGTAAACCCACAAAATAACAATAGCAATCCTTTTTCAGAAGAAACTGATGACGATTTACCATTTTAACTCAATCTCAAAAAATTATGGAAGCACAATTTAATTTTCAGTTAAGACAACGAAACGATAAAAGAGAATGGGAAGAAATAGAGGTTTATTACCAAACTCATTGCGACAGAACCACAGCAATACGCTATGCTAGAAATCTTTCCAAGATATTCAATTCAGAAATCCGATTGACAGAAGGAAAAGAACCGCTGAAAACGAGTGGAACATATATTTACGAACAAACAGAACCTTTAAAAATTATAAATTATGGCAAACTGGTGTAGCAATTCAGTTGCTTTTGAAGGCAACGAAATCGCATTAGAACAAGTAAAATTGGAGTTTAGAAAAATGCAAATCAGAGAGAATGAAGAAAACTGCGGACAACTTCCCGAGTTTATTTCGGATAAAAAAAGAGGTCATTTTTTTGATATTTTGTTGGAAGATGGAGACTGTATTTTCAATTACCAAACAAGGTGGTCTCCCAATACTGAAATTTTATTACAGATAGCCGAACATTATAAAGTAGATTTTATCTACAATTATGAAGAAATGGGCAATCAAATCTATGGTGTTGCAGTCTATTCAAACAACGAACTCACAGAAATTTATTTAGAAGAGGAAGACTTTGAGCAATATGATTATCACGAAGAAACAGACACTTACTTTTTTGAGGAAGAAAACTACGAAAGTGATTATGAAATTTTAGAAATCCTACTGAAAAGGAAAATTCAAAATATGCAAAGTCAAATTTTAGCATGATGAAAAAAACAGCAAAAATTACACACTATAAATTATGAAAATCATAGATATTAATGGGTGTACTATTGAAATTACTAATCTCAATGAAGCAATTCAAATAACTAGAAGATACAAACAATATGAACACGAAAACAAAGGTTTTTCAAAATTAGACAAAAAACTCAATCGGTATTGGACGGATATTTATGAAAAACTACTTAATATACAATCTCAAAAAGAAGAAAAATAAATTAAAAAAATAAAATTATGCAAACCAATTTTTTCAGACAACTCGCCAATATGAACCTTACAGGCGATTTGCAAATCACACTTAGACCAACAACAGATAATAGTTTTGTCCTTTCCGTATTGCTCAACAATGAGCAATGCGGAGACGAAGCAAGAAAACTCATTCCGCCACTCAATCTTCGAGGAACAGCAGAAGAATTAGACAACGGATTTTTTGAAAGTATTTCAAAACCATTACAAACTGCATCGGGATTAATGGTGGATATGGAAAATTTCATGAAACAACTCGAAGAAGCCAAAAAGAAATCCGTAATGGAAAAAGAAAAATCCGAAAAAGAGAAAAAGGAAAAGGAAACCAAAGAAAAAAAGTACAATGAAGCCTTACAGAAAGCCGAAGAATTAGAAAAAGAGGGTAAATACAAAGAAGCGTGGTCGGCATTACCAAAGGTTTCTGAATATCCCGAGTTTGCAGATATTATCCGCAAAAAGCAAGACGAATATGAAAGACATTTTGCTCCAAGTCTTTTTACTGAAAATTCAACAGATAATATGGCTGAAAATCAAGTGACTTACTAAATATTAATTACCAAATACTAAACACTAAATTATGTTACTCGCAACCCAATTAGAAAGAATTTTTATACTCAAAGACAACGGACAGGAAATCAAACTTCCCGACCCCGAACCAAAATGGAGTGTAGAAGCCGTAATGAATTTTTACGCCAATACTTACCCAATTCTAACCACCGCCAAAGTTTCCGCACCACAAATCAAAGAAGATACTGTTCAGTACAAATTTGAAAGTGTAATGGGAACGAAAGGATAATTTTTAGTTGATGGTTGATAGTTGTCGGCTGATGGTTCAAAATTTTCAGCCAAATTCCGACAACTATAACCAAAACGTATAAAAAGTAAGAAAAATCATCTATCAATTATTATTCATTATTTATGAAATATGCAACGAAAAATTATATCGGGAAAAGTAAAAATTCCCAAAGAACAAAAGCAAAAACAATTGCACCAACAGTTAGGAGAATTTGCAGAGTGGATGAAGCAAGACAAAAACGCTTCGGAAATTCAGAAAGACCAACGGAAATCAGTTCCCATAAACCAACTTCCGATGGTTTTCTAAAATGTGCTTTTCTTCCAAAATTAATGGAAAATGATGTTCAGAAATTGGCGTCAGACAAACAAAATTTAATTCAAATTCAAAGAAAAAACACCAAAACGGAAAAAGATTTTTATCAATCCCTTTCACAATTAGCAGAACTTTATGGATTAAATCCAATATCAACAAAGCATTTTGGCTATCCTTACAATGTTGTATTGGCTTTAGATGACATTCAGAAACAATTGAAAAATAAAGTGAAAGATTGGGAAGAAATACGATTGATAGAAGAAAAAAGAAAAACCTATTTTGTAAGTGAGGAACGATACAATACTGGAGCCATTTTATATTATATTCCAATAATTCCATTGTACCGATTATCTAAAAATCCGAAACGAAAACAAGCTGTACAAATTTTACAATCTGTTTGTTCATACCTCTATCACATCGTAGAAATTCCGTACTACAGAAAGCAAAATAGCTATTTGTTTTGGATGTACGAAATGGTTGCGGAATGGCTTATTTCTGATGACGAAAGCGAAGAAATTCTCATTTACTTATCAGAAATAAAACAAATGGAACAAATCGGTAATTTTATGGAACAGAAGATTTACAACCATCATAATTTAATCCGATTTAAAGAGAATCTGAGAAAGTTCAAAGTCAAAGACCATATTGACAATGATTGTTTTATGTTGGCGAGAAAAATTTTTTCTCTTTATCAGCAATATCCAAATGCTACCATTTACCAAAACCTGCAATCTATTTTAGATACAGAAGAATATGAAAGTGATACCATCGTATCAATGGATAAATATGTTTCTTTTTGTGCTGAAGGAAAAGGATTACTATTCCAAACACTTTTTGAAGCAGTAAACTCCGACTTACAGGAATATGCAACAATGGAAGAACCAAGGGTTATTAAAAAATTTGATGGAAGAAATATTACAAATAACAACCTCGATTTTGAAAACTGCCTTTTCCCCTTGATTGAAGAACTCATTTACATTTTGAACAACTTTTAAATAAATCGAAAAATGAAAAATATAACCCAAGATTTTGGAACATTATACCACCCAACAACAGCTTTGGTTTTTTACCAAAATGATGAAAGAAATAAAGATACTTATGTAGAATATTTTGATATGAATAAAAACGGAAACCCAGTCAATGCCCATCCTTTGACAGAGAGAGAAGCAAAAGAATTGCTTAAAGCACTTACCATTAATACCCAAAAGGAAAAAAATCAAGATTTTCTAAAGCCAAAAGGAATTTTACCAACCCATATTCTGCATATCAATCCAAGTGAAAATGGTTCAGTATTATGGTTCACGAAATCAATGAAACGACAATTGTTTTTTACGGAAAATTTAGGAATTTCCAACGGAACGGCTGAAGTACCTCCAATGTTATGGTTGGCAAACAAACGAAGTCTTAAGATTTTTGCTCTTGCGAACAACCGAAGACCAACAGAAAAAACAGAACTTTTTTATGCACCGTTTTTCAATGTGTATGAAGATGGAAATGTTTGTATGGGAACGGTGGACGTAAAAATTCAAAATTCAACTTCGTTGGAAGAATTTACAAAAAAATGGGAAGAATATTTTTTTAATTCTTATTTCAGCCATTTGATGAATGAATACAATCCCATTAACGGAAATTGTGTAAATCTTTGGAAAAGCCTTATCAATACAGAAAAACAATTCCCAAAAGAAACATTAAGAACAGCAAACAGAACTTTAAAAAATCTATTACTATGAACACCGAAATAACAAAAAATCAAGAAATCAAAGCTAAAGTTCATTTTATGGACAATACTTTAATCAATCCAACAAATCCAATTACTGTAAATTTAATTGGAGCAGGTGGAACAGGTTCGCAGATTCTAACTGCATTGGCAAGAATGAATCACGCTTTAACAGAACTCAATCACGCAGGTTTATCTGTGAGATTATGGGATGATGATGTGATTACCGAAGCGAATTTAGGCAGACAACTTTTTGCAGAATGTGAATTAGGATTGTATAAATCTTTAGCATTAATAAATAGAATAAATCGATTTTTTGGAACAAATTGGAAAGCTGAAACTCAAAAATTCCAAAAAGACGATTTAGGAAAATTGCAAAGCAATATGAAATCAGAAATTTATATTTCTTGTGTAGATAGCGTAAAATCACGTTTTGATATTGCTGAAATTTTAAATGGATTGAAGATAGATAAAGGTTATTACAGAAATCAATGCAAATATTGGATAGATTTTGGTAACTGTCAATTCACAGGACAGGTTTTACTTTCTACCATTGGAAAAATCAAACAACCCAATTCTGAAAATTATGAAACAGTAGAAAACCTTCCTTTTATTACTGAAGAATTTGGAGAGCTTTTAAAGATTTCTGAATTAGAAGATAATACGCCAAGTTGTAGTTTAGCAGAAGCACTAGAAAAGCAGGATTTGTTCATTAATTCTACTCTAGCACAAATGGGAAGCTCGCTTTTGTGGAACTTATTTCGCAACGGATTGATTGAAAACAGAGGTTTTTTTCTTAATCTGAAAAATTTCTATTCACAGCCAATTAAATTGTAGGTTTTGCTGTTCGATGTAAAAATCGGGCGGCAAAAATGCAATTCCTCACTTCGGTCGGAAACACATTTTTGCGAAAAATAGGAGCAACCACATTTCTAAAACATTGCCATTTCTTTACGGTTTGATGTTTTTGAAAAGAGGTTGCAGAGTTGTTTGTTGATAATTTTTTCTAAAAAATTAATTCCAATTTACTTCCAAATCTTTAAATTCTATATTTGAATTTATTCCAAAAATGTCTGTTTTTTTTTTAGATTTTGAATTGGCTTTAAATCTAAAAAGCTTTATGAATAATGGCTCATTTTGAATATTTTTGAATGAAAAAGTCAATTTAAGAGGTACATCCAAAGCTAATTTAGGATATGGACTACTGGATTTGTAAAAATCAATTTCATATTCTTTTCCTTCTATATCAGCAATAGAAATATCCTCAATTGTCATTTTTTTATTTTCATCCTTTGCTTCTACAAGAAAGGTAATCGCAATCGTTTTTTCGGTTCTGTTTCCAGTTACCTTTGTTATTTTGAATGAAGAATTATCTTTTTCTGTTTCTAAAATTGCTTTATTAATTTCAACTATTTTTTTCAGGTACTCATTTTCCGAAGTCAAAACTTTATTCGTTGATTGAAGAACTTCGTTTTCTTTTTTAGATTTTCGCAATTTGTTTGGCTGAATCCTAGTGTCGTTATATAAAGCGTGGATAGGATTAATAATTCTTCATTTTGAGTATTTAATGTGTTTACAAATATATCATTAAAATAGCATTTTCAACCAAAAAATGCAATGCTTTATTTCGGTTAATGCTTCCCAGAATGTATCATTTTAAAAATATGTAAAATTGATGGAAAAAGGGCTTCCATTGATTCTCTGGCTCCGTTGGTAGAACCTGGTAAAGCGATAACCAATGTGTCGCCAATTAATCCGCCAATGCTTCTTGATAATATAGAATACGGCATTCGGTTTTGTCCGTATTGCCTTAAATGTTCGCCAATTCCAGGTATTTCTCGATTCAATAATGGTTGAATGGCTTCTGGGGTAAAATCTCGTTTAGAAAGGCCGGTGCCACCAGTGATAATAATGAGTTCTATTTTTTCTGAAATATAGTTCTCAATTTGGTTTTGAATACTTTCTATACCATCTGGAATGATGTCATAATTACAAATTTCTACAGGTTCTGTTTTTAATTTTTCTAAAATAATTTTCCCTGAAAAGTCTTCTTTTTTACCTTCGGAAATACTATCCGAACAAACCAAAACAGCGGTTTTTACCGGATTATCAAAATGGTCTTTTTTGTCTGATTTGCCACCTTTTTTTTCTAATAATTTAATGTTTTTAATCTCAATCTCTTTGTCGATTGGCTTTAGCATATCATAAAAAGTAAGTGCTACCACCGAAGCTGCGTGCATTGCTTCTACTTCCACCCCTGTTTTATAGATGGTTTTTATTTCCACAAAAATAGAAACTTCCAAACCCGAAATTTCATAACTAATTTTCGTGTATTCTATAGGTAATGGATGACAATCGGGAATCATATCCGAAGTTCGTTTAGCAGCATAAAGCCCAGCTGTTTTTGCCATTTCGAACACATCTCCTTTTGGTACGGTTTTATTTTCCAAAGCCAAAATGGTTTCAGGTTTACTTACCGCAACTACCGCTTTTGCGATGGCAATTCTTAATGAATTATTTTTGTGTGTTATATCTACCATTCTAATATTTCTAATTATTTTCTTTCCATTGATGGGTTTCGTCTTCAAAAATTTCTTTTCCCCAGATCGGCACTTCGGCTTTTATTCTTTCCACAAGTTCATCACAGGCTTGCTGTGCTGGTTTTCTGTGTTTTGAAGAGGTAAACACAAAAAGGCAAATTTCGCCTGCTTTTATTTCGCCCAAACTATGATAAATGTGCATACATGTCAAAGCGTATTTTTCAAATATATCTTCCCGAATTGTTGCAATTTTTTGTTCAGCAAGTTCACGATAAGTGGTGAATTCTATGGCTTTTACTACTTTTTGGTCTATTTCATCGGCTCTTACTTGTCCTAAGAAAATGGAATGTCCACCAATATTGGTTTTGTGTTGATGATGAGCGATGCTCGTTGCTATTTTTTCTGGAGAAATGGCTCCTTCTATAAAACTATTTTTCATTTTTTTCTAAAACTACAAAATGTAAAATTCTGAATCGTATCAAATGGTGTTTTGTGATCTGTTGTAAAACAGCTTATTTTTTCAAAATATGGCAAAAACGCTTCTTAAAAAGATGTTTCAGAATATTGTTTAATATCGATACCGCTGCATTTTTTGGGTCCATTTTCCGAAAATGTCCCTATAATAAGTACTCCATTAACAGCAATGCTTTCATTAGCAGTTTTGATGTAATTTTCTATGTCCTCATGCTCCGTGAGAAAATGAAAAGCAGCTCTATCATGCCAAAAATCGTATTTTTCTACTGGTTGAAAATGTGCTGCATTGGCTTCAATCCATTTTACATTTTTGGCTTTATCTCCTAGTCTTTGTTTTGCTCCATCTAAAGCATATTTAGAAATGTCAAGTACGGAAATGTCTTGATAACCAAGTTCTAATAAATAATCTACCAAATAGCTGTCACCACCACCAACATCAATAATTTTAGCATTTTTGTGAACGGAAAACATTTCGAAAAAGTCTAAAGAAGTTTGAGGTTTTTGTTGAAACCAACTTACTTCATTCAGTTGCTTGGTTTGGTATATATTTTCCCAATGTTCTTTTGTATTCATTATTTTTTCTTAAAAGTTTCTACTCCTTTTTGTACCGAATAACAAGGTTTTGTAAATGCCATTTCTTTAAGCAAAAGTACAGCTTTTTTGCTTCTTATTCCACTTTTGCAAATAAAAACCAGAACATCAAATTGCTGTAATAATGTAATGTTTTCGGGCAAATCAGACAAAGGAATTTCAAGCACAGGAAAGATTGTTATTTTAGGCAATTCGTTTTTTTCTCGTACATCTATCAACACTGATTTTTCTTGGCTTAAAATATGTTCCAAATCTTTCAATTCTTCTAGAGAAAATTCATCAGCACAGAAAAATCCATAATTATTCTGTAGAATTTCTTCTTTAGATGTTGGCAAAAATATTTTTTCGTTTTTAAATATAGAAAGCTGTGTTATTTGATTAATCAAACTATTGAATAACAATAGTTTACCAGAATTTACAACACCTATTTTTGTTATGATTTTGATAACTTCATTGGCTTGCAAACTTCCCGTAATACCTACATGTGAACCAATAACGCCCGCTTCATTGCAATTTGGAACTGCTTTTTCATTAGGGATTTCCGAAAAAATATCTCTCAAATTATATGGATTTTCTCCATAATGAAATACAGACAATTGAGCTTCAAACTGATAAATAGAAGCAAAAACCAAAGGTTTTTTTTGTAAATAACAGACGTCATTCAGTAAATATCGAATTGAAAAATGATCGGTACAATCTACTACCACATCATAATCGGTAATAATTTTGAAAATAGAAAGTGTATCAATAAAAAAATCATAAACTTCGAGCTCTATTGTTGAATTTAATTTTGCGATTTTTTCTTTTGCTACTTGTGCTTTATTTTTACCCAATTCTGTTTCATTGTATAATACTTGTCTTTGTAAATTGCTTACTTCTACAACATCTCCATCTGCAATTCCTAATTTTCCAACTCCTGCCGCAGCAAGATATTGTAGTACAGGAACGCCTAAACCGCCTGCTCCAACTACCAAAACTTTAGATTTTGCCAATAAGTTTTGAGCTTCATTACCAAAATTCGGTAAAATAATTTGTCTGGAATATCTTTGCATTTTTTTAGAATTTATCCGCCAGAAAATGGTGGCATTAGAGCGATAGATTGAGGTTGAATAATCATATAATCTTCATCAGAAATCAGTTCATCGTTTATTGCAATGCTATACAGTAGGGTTTTCAACAACGGAAATTGCTCTTCTAATGTAGTTTTGAGTTCTGCTAAATTCATTGGAAATAACAATTCTATTTCCTTATTTACAATTTCTGTAATTTTACCAAAGGTTTTAATCTCCATATTTGAGTAAATTTTCTGCTTTTTTTAATTCTTCAAAAGTATTGATATTCTGTTTTTCTAAATAAGAGAAGTTAAATTCAATTTTTTTAGGACTGTTTTCATCAACAAATTTCATCAATTTCAATTGGTTTTGTAAAATATTTTCTTTCAATTTTTCGAATAAAAGAAACGGATAAATCCCAAAAAGCGGATAAATTTTATCTTCTGAAAACGCCAAAGTCAATTGGTTTTTTTGGTGGTTTTCTAACAATTGAGCAATCTGTTTTTCAGTAATAAACGGTGTGTCTACACTGATGATAAAACAATCTGTTTGAGCATCATTCAAAGCGGTAAACACTCCTCCTAAAGGTCCTTTTTCCGGATATATATCTTTTATTACTTCTAAATTAAAATTATGATAATCTGAATGATGAGCGATTATTTTTATATCAAAGTCTAGCTTTTGCAATGTCTCAATTAAATAAGAAATTAAAGGTTTTTGATGAAGTTGCACCAATCCTTTATCCGTTCCCATACGTGAACTTTTTCCGCCAGAAAGAATGTATGTTTTCATGTATTAAAAAGTTTGAAACAAGCAATTATTAATACAAAAGCAAGCGTGTATTGTATCCACAAAATTTTGAATTTGTTAGCTCCAAAAAAACCACCCAAAATCCCTCCAAAAAGAGTGAAAATAAGTATCTGTACAATATTTTCGGAAAATTGAAGTGTAGCAAAACTCTTTCCCAACAATCCTGCTAAAGAATTTACAAAAATGAAAATGGCACTTACAGCTGCAGTTTGTTTTACGGTGCACCAACCCAAAAGTATCAAAATTGGACTTAAAATAATACCTCCACCAATGCCTAATAAGCCTGAAAGTAAGCCAATTAATATTCCTAAAACAATGACTAATAATAAATTTTGTTTCACCTGAAATTGCATTTTTGGAAAAAATCCTAAAAATTTTACAATGGGGATAAACAAAATAAGCCCTAAAATTATTTTGTACCATTTATTGTCCAATGTCCACATTCCTCCTAAAAAAGCCATTGGAATTGAAAATATGATAAGTATGAAAAACAAATTGAAAGGAAACTCTTCTTTTTTGAAAAACTGAGTAAACGAAATAAATGATACAAAAATATTCAAAAACAAGGCATTAGTCTTAATTTCTGTCTGTGGAAATGCGAAAATAGCCATCAATGCAATGTAACCGCTTGCTCCGCCGTGGCCAACCGAAGCGTATAAAAATGCAACTACCGAAAATAGCAGTAGAATTTCCATATCAATTTCGAAATTTTATGACTTCAACTTTGTCACCTATCTGAAAATGTTCTTGATTTTCAGTTAGTATAGCAAATGCATTGGCTTTGGTATACGCATCCATTTGGTAAGACAATTGGTTGTTGAGGATTTCCACTTTATTATTTTCTACAAAAGCTTTTACAAAATGCGTAAGTCCCGATTTTTTAATATATTCATTCATTAAAATGCCAAATTCTTTTTTTGTAAAACTTTCAATACCCATTTTTTCTTTAATAAAAGGTTTTAAATAAACATGAAAACACATCACCACCGCACTCGGATTTCCTGGAAGTGCAAAAATTTCTGTATTGTTCAACGTTCCAAAAAACAAAGGTTTGCCAGGTTTTTGCTTTACTCTGTAAAATGATTCTTGAACGTCTAAATCATCTAAAACAGGTTTTAAAAAATCATAATCACCTACCGAAATTCCGCCGGTAAATATTAGAACATCTACTTTTTCTACATTTTCTTGAATTGCATTTTTCAATTCATTTTTATTATCATCTACCCAAATAGAAAACGATAATTTTAAACCAATTTCTTCAAAAGCCGCAGTAAGAAAAACTGAATTACTATCGTAAATTTGATAATTTTCTAAAGAATTTCCAGCTTTTACCAGTTCTTTTCCTGTAGTAATGATGCCAATTTTGGGAGGAGCAAAAACTTCAAGTTCAGCAATGCCGAAAGTTGCCAAAAACCCAATATATTCTGCCGTTATCTTGGTGTTTTTTTTCAGTATTAGGGATCCTTTTTGGGTTTGTGTACCCTTTCGTCGGATATTTGCGTATTTATTTACCTTTTTTTGGAATTTTAATTTGCCATTTTCCACTAAAATATCTTCCTGTGGTATCACTGTATCCGCATTTACCGGAATAGGAGCCCCGGTGAAAATTCTTACTGCTTCTCCTTTTTGTAATGTGCAAAGTTTTTCTACTCCAGCCTGTACTTCATTTACGATTTGAATATCCATTTGCTCCATAAAATCTTCAAAACAAAAAGCATAGCCATCCATGGCAGAGTTATCAAACGATGGAACATCCATGGGAGCGACCACGTCTTCTGCTGAAAGCAAATGAAGACAATTTACTAAAGGTAAAGTTATGATTTTACAATTTTTACTTTTGTTTTTAAGAATTTCTATTGCGGATTGATGGTTTATCATAGAATTTTTGAATGTTTTTAGTGAATTTACGAAACCTTTTTTACCCACCAATTTTTATCATACTTCGATTTTCTAAACTATGTGGTTCTATGTTTTTGTAATCATCAAACTGTCCGCCTAATTTTTGATGTTTCATGAAAATTGATTTTTCGATGATGGGAATGATGTTTTCTCCTTTTCTGAAAGCGGAAATAAGGTCTAATTCTTCTTTTCCGAATAGGCAATTTTTCATTTTACCATCTGCAGTTATTCTCATTCGGTTGCAGGTGCTACAAAACGAATCGGAAAGTGTAGAAATAAAACTTATTGTACCAGAATGCCCGAAAATTCCAAATTTTTTATCGGTGTCATTTTTACCGTCTCTCAATTTGAATAGGGGAAATTGTTCATTTATTTTTTGAAAAGCAATTTTGTTGCTCAATACTTTCTCTTTATTCCAATTATTTTGGTCAAAAGGCATAAATTCAATTAGTCTAATGTGAATAGGAAGTTCTTTGGTAAGATTCACAAAATCAATAATTTCATCATCATTTACGCCATTTATCACCACCATATTCAGTTTTACGTATATGTTTTCTTGAATACAGCGTTTGATGTTTTCCCAAACTTTAGCAAAGTGATTGCGTTGTGTAATGGTTTTAAATTTTTCAGTATTTAGAGTATCTAAACTGATATTAATAGAAGAAATATCTGCTTTTTTTATTTCTTCCAAGTAGTTATCAATAAGTAAACCATTGGTTGTAATGCCTATTTTGATGGGCAATAAAGATAGTTTTGAGATAATTTCGCCAAAATCTTTTCTTACCAAAGGTTCGCCACCAGTTAATCGTATTTTATTAACACCCAACTGCACAAAAACTTTTGAAATCTCAAAAATTTCTTCAGAAGACATCAAATTTCGTTGTTTCAGAAAGTTCATTTTTTCATTGGGCATACAATAAGTACAGCGGAAGTTGCAATTATCGGTAATGGATAATCGCAAGTAATCGTGTATTCTATTGTACCTATCTTTCAGCATTAATTATTTTACATTTTTGGGTAAAAAATACAGCCAAATAGTACCTGCCAAAAATAAAATTAATGATGCAATAAAAGTACTGTACGCTACTTCAGGATGCCCATCTAAAGCATTGTTTAAAGAGGTGTAAAGTAACCAAATCTGAATCAGTAAATTGGCTAAAAGCACTACAATGAGAGTGGACATAATCATGCTTTTTTTCTGCGGATGTGCATTTTCTTGCCCAGTTCTGAAATTACTCATACGTTTTCTGTTTTAGAATGTTGTACAAAAATATCGTCTCCTATTAAAGTAACCACTAATTTTTTTAAAGGTCTTGGTGGTGGTCCTTGCAATACTTCACCCGTTTTTACATCAAACCAACCGTTGTGACAAGGGCATTCTATTTTCATAGTACCTGGTTTGTAATACACTGCACAAGAAAGATGTGTGCATTTTTGTTCGTAAGCATAAAATTCGCCTTCTTCGGTATGTATTAAAATATAAGGAACGGTGTCATTTTTTAGCACAAAAGACTTAGTTCCGCCTACAGGAATATCATTTTTGGTGCATATTTTTTGTTTTTCGCCAATAGCTTCATCATCAGAAAAAAATGCTTTTGCGGCAATAATTCCGTTTCCTAAAACCATTCCTCCTGAAACCACAGCCAATAATTTTGCAAAATCTCTTCGGCTTACTTGGTTGGCTTCCCCTCTATTGATGGGGAAATCTTGCTTCCAATGTTTATCTTCGTTATTCATTATTTTATAGATTATTAAAAAACTTTCAATTCTGTACTGTTTTTTGGCATCATAATGTTTACTTTTGTTTTTACGGTTTCCATCCCGAAAATAAATCGATTAACAGGCGTAGAATTAGGTCTCATTTTCTCCATTTCTTCTTTAGTTCCGTAATACAAAGCTCCACTTGGGCAAACCGTTGCACACATTGGTTTTTTGCCAATACTGGTTCTATCATAACACATATTACATTTCATCATTAGGTCATATTGTTCCATTTTTTTGGGAACACCAAACGGACAAGCCATCACGCAATTGGAGCAACCAATACACCGAGAAGTATTGGCAGTATGCACAATTCCGAATTCATCTTTTGTAATGGCATCGGCTGGACAAACATTAGCACAAACAGGATTTTCACAGTGCATACAAACCTGAACGGTCGTTTGAATTGTTTCGGCTCTGTTGACATAGTTTACGTGAATCATAGGCTCTTCCCCATTGGTTTCACATTCGGCACAAGCTGCTTCGCAAGATTTACAGCCAATGCAACGCTGCATATCCACAAAAAATTCTTCCTGTAATTTATAATATTGAGACATATTTTATGAACTTTTATAAGCTTCTGAATATTTATTGACTTCTGCGATCTTTCCTGTCGGCTTCAATGAACAAGCACTTACTTTAAACTCTGGGATTTTAGAGATAGGATCTAAATGTCCGCTGGTTAATTGGTTAGCCGATTTTTTTCCAGGCCAATGGTAGGGTAGAAAAACAGTGTCTTCTCTTATTGTTTCTACAATATTGGCGGGAAAAATTGCCTCACCTCTTTTAGTTTTTACAATGATTTCTTCATCTTGTTTAATGCCGTATTGAGCAGCCAATTTAGGATGAATTTCTAAAAGAGGTTGAGCAAATTGATGAACTAATTTTCCTATTCTACGAGTCTGTGAACCGCTCAAATATTGAGAAACCACACGTCCTGTTGTTAAAATAATTGGGTATTCCTCATCAATAGGGTCTCCGCTTTCGTGATATTTCACGGCATTGAAGTGGGCTTTTCCATCTGGAGTTTTAAATTTTTTATCCTCCCAAAGTCTAGGTGTTCCGGGATGTTCTAAATCGGGACAAGGCCAAAAAACACCCATATTTTTTTCGATTTTATCATAAGTGATTCCGTAATAATCTGCGGTACCTCCTTTTGAAGCCACACGCAATTCGTTAAAGATAGCTTCACTATTTTCATACGAAAATTTATCTGCAGCTCCCAATCGTCTGGCAATTTCCAATAAAATCTCGGTATCTGTTTTGGCTCCTTTTGGTGGATCAACAGCTTTTCTAATGCGAACCACTCGACCTTCTGCGGTAGTTACTGTACCCTCTTCTTCTTCGTGCAAAGAACCGGGTAAAACAATATTGGCATGTCTTAAAGTTTCACTCAAAAAGAAATCGATACCCACATAAAATTCTAATTTTTCTAATGCTTCACGAACATAATTACTGTTAGGCAAAGACACCAAAGGATTGAAACAAATAGAAATTAGTCCTTTTATTTCTCCGCGATGAATGGCTTCAATAATCTCATAGGCCGAAAGTCCTTTGCCTGGCAATTCTGATTCTTCAATGCCCCAAACTTGCGAAATATATTTTCTGTGTTCTGGATTTTCTATGTCTCTATTGCCAGGAAGTTGATCACATTTGTGACCATGTTCTCTTCCTCCTTGTCCGTTACCTTGGCCTGTAATGGTTCCGTAACCGCAATAAGGTCGGCCAATTCTTCCTGAAGCCAGCACAATGTTGATGCAACTCAAAACATTTTCAACACCTTTTGTGTGGTGCTCAATTCCTCTTGCGTGAAGCAAAAATGAAGTAGCAGCTTTGCCCCAAAGTTTTGCGGCTTCTTCTATTTTTTCTTTCTTGGTTCCCGTAATTTCTTCGGCCCATTCTAAGGAATACTCTTTTACAGCTTCTTTAGCTGCTTCAAAACCCGAGGTATGATTGTCGATAAAATCATGGTCAAGCATATCATGTTGCACCATATAATTGAGAATGGCACCAAAAAGAGCCGAATCGGTACCGGGGCGAATGTCTAAATGAAGATCGGCAGTTCTTGCCAAAGGAATCATTCGAGGGTCAACCACAATGAGTTTTGCGCCATTATCACGTGCTTTCCAAATCCAATGCGTTAGTGTTGGAAAGGTTTCAGAAACATTGGCTCCTGTGACAATAATGACTTCTGCTTTTTCTAAATCCTGATAATTATTGGATGTTCGATCTAATCCGAAGGCCTTTTTGTTACCAGCACCTGCCGAAACCATACAAAGGCGACCATTATAATCTAAATTTTTAGTTTTGAGAGCTGTTCTAGCAAATTTACCAACCATATATGATTTTTCGTTGCTAAGAGAAACTCCCGATAACATGGCAAAAGCATCGTTACCATATTGTGATTGTATTCTTTTAATTTCAGAAATGGTAGAATCCATGGCTTCATCCCAAGAAATAGGAACAAAACCAACTCCTGGTTTATTCAGAATTGGAGCAGTCAAACGGTCTTCGTGGTTGTTTTGCATGTATCTCAAAACCCCCTTCGGACAAAGTCTTCCTTCATTAAAGGGAAATTCCATCCAAGGTTCAAAACCCACAACTTTGTTGTTTTTTGCCAATAATTTTATTCCGCACTGCATACCACAGAAACAACAGTGAGTTTCAATTATGCTATCTGGCTCATCTCTTCCGGGGATTGCCTCCTTATTTGGCATATGTAGAGAAGGGCCATATTGAGCAATTATTTTTTCGGCATCTATAGGTAATTTTGCCATAATTTTTATTTAATTTTTTATGAATTAATCTGATTATCCAAAAAATTTTCCTGATTCTTTTCTAGCATTAAGATGTGCAATTGCGAGTAAGTCTCTTTTACCCTCTGGGCTATAATCTAACAAAGAATTTCCTTCTTCATCATCCAAGTTGAAGCCTAGCGCTTTGGTAATGTCTTTTAAATCGGATACATGCAACTGAGTGGTATATTCAATACCTGTTTGTTTGCAAATTTGCATTCCTTTTTTTTTACCAACTTCTTTATAGATATGAGCGCCAATTTGAGCAGGTCTTTGTATGATATGAAAAAATTTTCCAAAAGGCATCCAAATAAGGAAAACAATAACAAAAAAAGCGTGAGTAACAGCGATAAACTCGTAAGCTTTACCGTGCATAAATTCATAATCCAAAGTAAGTCCTAATCCAGTAAGAGAAACAAGTATCAATAATAATAAAGGTAGAATATCGCCTTCAAAAGTTTGTGTAGCTATAAGACCCGGATCTTTTAATCTTTTTTGCAGAAAATAAGTTGCACCAATAATAACCAAAACCGAACACCAATTGAGAGCGCCAAATGTAAAAAAGCCAACGATAGATTTTACTGGGAAATTAAAAACTTCAAAACCGAAAAAATGTGCGGTGTAAATATCTTCAACATTAGGATTTAAACCTGTGTCGGGTACCAATGTAAAATGAATCCAACCAAAAGTAAGCGGAATAGTAATAGCAAAAGCCATTGTGCAACCAATAGCCATCATAAGATGTGCAATTCCTTTTTTCTTTCCTCTTCTGATTATGAAATTTTGAAAAACAATATTCTTGAAAAATTCTTGAATAGAAAACCAAGAAAAATGCAAAAATTCTTTTGAAAGCAAGGCTTTTATACTTCTTTTAAAATAGGTTTTCGTGGGTGGTCTTTGTATCCAAACCGTGTAGCGATACACAATGCCAAAAATTGCAAACAAAGTACCGAAAAGATAGGCAACTAATGCAGCATCAAAGTTTTGTAAACTTCTTGAGCCTACTAATATAAGCACCAAAGTAACTATGGTAACGGCAATAGCAACAGCAAAGGCTCTTATGTCAATTAATTTTAACATATTGATTTTTTTTATGACACAAAAATACAAAAAAATACAACTTAATAAGACATTGATGCCTGAAAATAATCTTATTTAATAATACTTCAATATCTGATTAAATTTTTAACTTTGCATTCATTTTTATAAAAAAGATTATTTCAATAAAAAAACAAACATCCCTTCTAATAGAATAAATATGACTACTAATATAACTTCTTCTTTAGGGCTATCACATCGGGTATTATTTCTAAACACACTTGCTTTTACTATTTGCTTTGCCTCTTGGACAATGAACGGTGTTTTAGTAACCTATCTTACTGACAACGGAATTTATAACTGGAGCGTTGTAGAAACAGGTTGGTTACTCGGGATTCCGATTTTATCGGGTTCTATAATGCGATTGCCTTTAGGGTTGCTTACCGATAAATTTGGCGGACAAAAAGTATTTACTTTTTTACTTATCCTTTGTAGTATTCCTTATTTTTTATTGTATTATGTAGATTCTTATTGGTTGTATTTTGTATTGAGTGCATTATTTGGAATGGTGGGGACAAGTTTTGCGGTTGGTATTGCATTTACATCGGTTTGGTATCCTAAAAATTGGCAAGGAAGAGCGTTAGGTATATTCGGAATGGGTAACGCAGGGGCTGCCATCACTACTTTACTAGCTCCAAGTTTGCTCAATTATCTTTCAGAAAACGACCACGAAAACGGCTGGAGAATGTTGCCTATATTTTATGGAATCGCATTGCTTATCATAGGTTTTATATTCATGTTTTTTGTGAAAAATAAAAAACCAGAAGCACAAGGCAAAAAGATTGGTGGCTTATTAACACCATTAAAAAACATACGAGTGTGGCGTTTTGGATTGTATTATTTTTTAGTATTTGGCCTGTTTGTGGCTTTTTCGCAATGGCTTTTACCATACTATGTGAATGTATATAAAACTTCTTTGGTTTTGGGTGGGATGCTGGCTTCAGCATTTAGTTTACCAAGCGGCGTAATACGAGCATTGGGAGGATTTTTATCTGATAAATTTGGAGCGAGAAAAGTAATGTATTGGGTTTTGTATTCTTCCTTAATTATCAGTGGATTATTAATGCTACCCAAAATGGAAATTCTAACACCTGGTAAAGGGATTATTGCCAAGAAAAAAGGTACAATAACCGCCATTTCTAATGAAAAAATAACATTGAATAACGAAGAAATCGCTGTCATTACAAAGCCCCAAATTCCTGAAAAAGTATCTGTTTTACCCAAATCATTTTCTTGGCAAGAAGTGGTGGTGAAACAAAACCAAACAGTAAAAAAGAAAGAACTTTTAGCAAAAGGAAACACGCTTATCAAATTTGAAGCTCACATTACCGTTTTTTCAATTTTAGTGATATTCATTGGAATAATGTGGGGAATTGGCAAAGCAGCGGTTTACAAACATATACCTGAATATTTCCCGAATGAAGTAGGAGTTGTAGGCGGAATGGTAGGGTTAATTGGCGGACTTGGCGGATTTATAGGGCCTATTTTGTTTGGTTATTTATTAGATTTTTCAGGCTTATGGACCAGTTCGTGGATTTTTGTATTCATCGTTTCCGCCGTTGCATTATTTTGGATGAGCAACGTCATCAAAAAAATGACGCACAATGAAGCTCCGCACACTAAACACAGAATAGATCATTAATTAAAATAAAGAATATATAGATATGAAAAATTCGGATTGGCTTACTAACTATGATGCCACTAACGAAACGTTTTGGCAAAACGAAGGCAAAAAAATTGCTTGGAAAACACTTACTATAACTACAATTGCACTTACAATGTCTTTTGCAACATGGTTTTTGTTCAGTGTAGTAGTAATAAAATTACCAAAAATTGGATTCCAATTTTCTGACAATCAATTATTTTGGTTAGCAGCAATGCCTGGTTTAGCAGGCGGTTTATTACGGATTCTTAATACTTTTCTTATTCCAATGTTTGGAACAAAAAAAGTGATTACCGTAACCACATTTATAAAAATCATCCCTTTATTCATGCTTGGTTTTGCAATAATGGATCCTAGCTCAAGCTTTGGTTACTTTATGTTCATTGCCTTTTTACTAGGAATTGGAGGTGGCGATTTCTCTTCTTATATGCCTTCAACTTCACTGTTTTTCCCAAAAAAAGAATTGGGAACAGCTTTAGGAGTACAAGCAGGTATAGGAAATTTTGGAGTTAGTTTGGTACAATTACTTTCTCCACTAATTATAGGTTTATCCATTTTCTCATTTATGGGAGGTGGAGAAATAGTTGCCGAAACAGGAAAAACCATATATTTAGAAAACATCGCTTTCATTTACATTATTCCTTTATTTTTAGTAGGAATTTGGGCATGGTTATCCTTAAAAAGCATTCCTGTAGTTGCATCTTTCAAAGAGCAAATGGATATTTTTGGGGATAAGCATACTTGGTATTGTACAGTAACCTATTTTATGACTTTTGGAACATTTGCAGGGATGGCAGCTGCTTTCCCGATGATGATAAAAAGTTTGTATGTCCCGTTGGATAGTGATTTAGATCCATTAAAATTTGCATTTTATGGACCATTTATCGGTTCTGCAACACGAGTTATTTTTGGGAAAATTGCCGACAAAACTGGCGGTGCTATACTTACTCATATAACAGGGATTGCACTTATTATTTTATTTTCAGTTTTGATATTTGGAGGATTTTTAACCCCTAAAACAATGGATCAGTTTCCATATTTTGTAGGAATTGTAATGCTTATTTTCTTTTTTACAGGAATTGGAAACGCTGCTACTTTCAAACAATTTCCGATGATTTTTTCAGATTCACCAAGAAAAGCAGCAGGTGTTATTGGTTGGACTGCCGCCATTGCTGCGTTCGGACCTTTTGTATTTAATGTTTTAATTTCCACTTCAAAATCCATTTCAGGAGATGCACGATTATTTTTTGGATTAATGCTTTTTATTTGCCTGTTTGCTACGTTCATTAACTGGAATTTTTACACTAAAAAAGGCTGCGAAAGACCAAGCTAAAATTATTATTCATTTATAATTATGACAAAGAAAACAATAATAGTATGCACTTTACTATTTGGTGCTACACAAGCAAATGCACAAGTTGATAGCCTAAAAATAGGATTAGATTTCAGAACTCGAGCAGAGCTGGATAATGGACAGAAAACATTAATAGCGGAAGGAAAATATGCCGAAACCACCGTACTTTCTAGAGCAAGAATGAATATGGATTATTCTTATCAAAATCTACAACTTTATTTTTCTATTCAAGATGCTAGAACCTGGGGCGAGAACGCTTCTACAGCTTCTAAAAATCAAAATTTTGTATTGAATGAAGCTTGGGCTAAATATCAATTTACGCCAAAAGTTGCCTTTAAAATTGGACGCCAAATGCTTTCTTATGATGATGAACGATTGATTGGCGGGTTGGATTGGGCAATGCAAGGCAGAAGTTTTGATGCTGCTAAAGGAATTTTCAATTTTAATAAAAATTCTAAATTAGAAGCAGTGCTTACTTACAACAATGATGATAACGATGCCAATGATAGTGCTGAAAACGAAATCTACGATATTGCAGATGGTGGAGAAAAAGCAAAATCTTTGCAAATACTTCATTATCAATTTCAAAATGCCAAAAAATTTCAGTTTTCGAGTATTTTGCTAAATTCTGTTGTACAAAACACCCCCACAGGAACGTATTATGATATGCTTACGATGGGCGTTAATGCTAAAAAATATTTCGAGAATTTCGGGATTTTTGGTTCAGCCTATTATCAAACCGGAAAAAACACCAATGCACAAAGCAAGTCTGCATATCAATTTTCCATCAATGCAGATTTTATCATTAGTAAAAAATTCAATGCAGTTTTAGGAACTGAATGGCTTTCTGGTGGAGATTATGACACTCAAAGTACAGATAATAAATCTTTTAGTCCGTTTTATGGCACCAATCATAAATTTAACGGATACATGGATTATTTCTTTGTAGGAAATCACTTCAACTCATATGGTTTAAATGATTATTACCTGAAAACAACTACAAAATTCAATCCCAAATCTTCGCTTATAGTAAACCTTCACGCATTTACCACCAACGGAAAATTGGCAAACGAACAATCGTCTTATTTAGGAACAGAAGCCGATTTGGTTTTTGTACATAAATTCAGTAAAATGTTTGTGATGAACGCAGGGCATTCGTTTATGTTTGCAGGCACCTCAATGGAAGCATTGAAGGCAGTAAACACACCGAAAAACACACAGTCTTGGAGTTGGATTCAGTTCAATTTTGTACCTTCGTTTCGTTTAAAATAATAGGAAATGATATTCTCCAATTCTTGCCAATATGCGATAAAATCGCATAGGAAAATGAAACAAATATTAACTGTGAGTATAGTACTTTTTATGGTTTCTTGCTCCCAAAAACCTAAAGAAAATCCAGATAAAGAAAGTAACATCATGTTGCAAGAACCATCGGAAATTGCCTAAAATAATTCGGCTAAAGATGATAAAAATGAAGGTTTACTATTAATAGAAGGCGCAGATTGTTTAGGATGTCATAAATTGATACTAAATTGGTAGGCCCGTCATATCAAGAAATTGCAGACAAATACACCGATGCTGATGTAGATCAACTTTCCACCAAAATTATTGAAGGAGGAAAAGGTGTCTGGGGCGATGTACCAATGACTCCTCACTCAGGAATGAGCAAAGAAAATGCTCAAAAAATGGTAAAATATATTTTAACTCTTAAAAAATAAATAAAATGGAAATTTTAGAAGAACAAATTATAGGGGAATTAGTAGCCGAAAATTATAAAACAGCTTCTGTATTTAAAAAATTTAAAATTGATTTTTGTTGTAATGGAAACAGAACAATATCAGAAGCTTGCGAAAGAAAAAACTTAGATCCTTCACAGTTGATTAATGAACTAAAAAATACAATTAGAAGCGTAGAACAAAACATAGATTTCAAATCTTGGGAGCTAGACTTGTTAGTAGATTATATTGAAAAGACACACCATAGGTATGTAGTTGCTAAAATAGAAGAGATTAAACCTTTTTTAAACAAAGTTGTTAGAGTTCATGGTGAACATAACCCTGAACTTAAAGAAATTGAGATACTTTTTAATCAATCTGCTCAAGAGTTAACTCAGCATATGCAAAAAGAAGAAATGGTGCTCTTTCCTTTCATCAAGAATATGGTCAGTTCAAAAATAAATAAAAAACCTCTATTATTTCAGCATTTTGGTTCAGTAGAAAACCCTATTGCAATGATGAAACATGAACATCAAAATGAAGGTGAGAGATTTGAAAAAATAGCAAATCTTTCTGATAATTATAATCCACCACTTCATGCATGCAATACTTATAGAGTCACTTTTGCTCTTTTAAAAGAATTTGAAGACAATCTTCATCAACATATCCATCTTGAAAATAATATCTTGTTTCCTAAAGCGATTGAGATGGAAAAAGAATTCCACTAAATTTTGCATATAAACAATTGCATGGCACATTATGGAAGACGGTCATTCTGGTAGATTAATTAGCAAAGATGGTAAAGTTACTATTTATAAATAGTTGAAATGTAATTAAATATATTTTGATAAATTTAAAATATATTTTTTATTGATACAAAAGAAGTAGCCTTTAATAAAACAAAATATAGATTAAAAGACCTCACTTATAGAAATACTACCATCATATGCTTATTAATTTCACCATGCGTTAAGAAAACAAACAGTATTAGCCTATGTAAAATTGATACAAAAACATAAAGAACCTGTGTTAAATTTACGCAGGTGTAACCAAAACCTGTATCACTTTTATACCTTTTCGAGTTGTATTTGAGTAAAGAATACATGGACTAACCCTATTGGAAAGATTTATAAGATGATTACAATTTTCAGTAAAAAAATAATCAAATATACCCTGCGTAATAAAGACGCACCACATTACTAAACCTGCGTAAATTTTACATAGGTGTAACAAAAACTTATGCATAAAAAAAACACAGGTTAACCTCATTTTGCGTACATTTTTTCTCTTTCAAAGCAAAAAATATATAAAACAATTCATTATTAATATTATTTATACTTTTTCAAGGCTCAAAAATGATTGTCTTTTATTTAGCAAGATGTGTCTTTGTACCCACAAACTTTTCAAGTTTTGCGTCCAAAGACTCTCTTGCTTTTTTGCAAAAAGGGGAAAAAACTGCGGAACTTGTTTTTTTTATTAACAAATTGGACTTAATTTTCCAGATTAGTCCAAAATATTCTTTTTTAATCTTTAGAGAATCCAGATTAATCCAAACTATTCTTATTTAGCCCAAACCCTTTGAATACTATTGTTTTAAAGATTTTTAACGCTCAATTTTGCCTCAGAATTTTAATCAAAAAGAGATGAAAAAATCGAGCTATCTTTTATTCGTATTATCTACAACTTTCATTTACGGACAAGTTGGGATTAACACCCAAACTCCAGAGACTACTTTAGAAGTTGTAGGAAAACCAAATGATATTAGTCATTATGATGGAATTATTCCACCACGTATTACAGGAAATCAATTAGCAGCCAAAACGTATTCATCTGCTAAACAAGGAGCAGTGGTTTATGCAACATCCACTCCTTCAAATTTGACAGGTCAGGTCAAAAATATTACCGAAGCAGCCCCTTATTATTTTGACGGAACCTTATGGCGGTCTTTTTCAAAAGAGATAGCTCCTATTGAATATTATATCGTATTAACATTAGATTCAAACAGCACAGCTGGACTAACAGCAACTTCGGTATGGTCTGCACCAGTGAACTATTGGGGAAATACCAATACCTATCTGACCGCCTCAAAATCCTATACCATCGGAACCAAAAATTTCGGAGGATTAAAGGGAGCTATAACATTCAGAAAAATTCAAGGTATCGTCAATGTTCATTTTCAAATCTACAGATCCTCAGATTCTGCCCCCATCACTGGAGATGCTTTTATTAGCATTGCTAATATATACAGCGATATAGGGTATATTCCGAATCAGATTGCTCTGCTACATTCCGAAAATTCTACGCAGTATTTTCCTGCCTTACTCGAAAATTATGCCATACAAATTCCGCAGACATCTTTAAATGCAATGTCCACCTCTTACTACACTTATGGAGAAGTACAGGGATACTCCAACTGGAGGAAACCTTATTTGCCATAGAAAATAGCTACAAGGAGTTTGATAAAAAATGGAAAAAAGAGACTATATAAAAATTAGGATATCCAAAACAAGAAAACAACACTGGAAAAAAATTTGCAAAGAAAAAAACATCACCCTAACCAACTTAATCATCGCATCAGTTGAGAACAGAATTCTAGAAGATGAGAGAAAAAAGATATTGACGTTCATTGAAAAACAAGACAACATCTTCATAAAAATTGAAACCAACATTAATCAAATTGCCAGAATTGCAAACTCTCAAAAATTTATCAGCAGTAAGGAATTAAATTATTTCCAAAACCAACTTGATGAAATAACCGATTTAAAAAAACAGCAAAACAAAATTTTCACAAAAATCTACTCCTTAATTGCAAATGATAGTTAAGATTTTAGGTTCTGCAAGTTCCAATTTTCACGGAGTACAGTATAACGATAAAAAAGTAGAAAAAGGAACTGGTGAGTTGATGCTGATGAAAAATTTTCCTTCCTTCATTAATGAAAACAGCAGTCAGGAAGGAGTTAGAAATTACCTCAAATCCATTTCAAAAAACGAGAAAGTAAAGAAACCCCAGTTCCACGCCGTAATTTCTACAAAATTTCAACAGCACAACAAAGAAGAATTGGCAAAAGTTGCGGAAGATTTTATGCAGGAAATGGGTTATGGGAATCAACCATTTATTGTAGTTTTTCATAACGATACTGAAAATAACCACGTTCATATTGTTTCCACGAGAGTAGATAAATCGACTGGAAAAAAGCTCAACGACAGCTATGAAAAACTCAAAGCCCAAAAAGCGCTGACCGAT
Source organism: uncultured Flavobacteriales bacterium (assembly GCA_937876095.1). Classification (GTDB taxonomy): domain Bacteria; phylum Bacteroidota; class Bacteroidia; order Flavobacteriales; family Weeksellaceae; genus CALFIE01. The sequence continues at coordinate 81,496 of CALFIE010000003.1, forward strand.
GTAAAGGAAAGGATTTATGGCAAAAACAACGAAGAGATTATTAGCAAACTTTTGAGCTACAATATAAGTTCGTTGAAGCAACTGGAAATCTTAATGGAAAGAAACGGATTCAAGTTGGCAAAGAACAAAAATGATAAAAATGCTTTGGATATTCTAAAAAATGGAGTTCGAGAGAAAACAATAAATGGAAATCAGCTCGTTTTCAGCAATGTTAAAAATGACAATAGAACAAAGCAAATCAAGGCGATTTTGAATAAATATAAAGAGGTATATTCTAACAAGGTTTTCAAAGTGGAAGACCGGAGACATTTAGAAAAAATGCTTCCTGAAGAAAAACAAAAAGAAAATTGGAAGCCTAAAATTGAATTTGAAAGCGAGCTTCAGAAAAAGCTCAGAGAAGTGTTTGGAATTGATGTAGTTTTTCATCAAGTCGATGAAAAATCTCAAAGCAAAGAAAAATCGGAAGGCGGACTCCGCCCTTTTGGTTACACTTTAATTGACCATAAAACCGAAACGATTTACAAAGGAAGTGATATTCTGAAAATGAATGATTTGTTTGAATTCACTTCCGAAGTAATGGATAAGAAACTATTTGAAAGCTTAAAAGATTACAATTTATCAGATGAAATTTCTAAACAAGTGTTGATAGAATATCTGAAGCAGGAGAATCCGGAAAATGTTCCGAAGGGTTTTATGCTTTTCGAGAACAAGAAAAGAAAGAGCAAGGAAGTATTCAATTCGATAAAAAATGAGGTAAGAAACTATCTCAAAACACAAAGCAATAATAACGTTAAAATCATAAAATCAGAAGAAGGAATCTATTATGCAGTTAACGCAAAACAGCATTATGTAGGAGAACTTCAATCATTAATTGGAGAAAAGGAATATCAAAAATTTTTAAATCCAAATCAAACCAATGAAGCTAAAACAATAAACCAGACTGAAAGTAATGAAGCAAAAGAATTATCAAAAGCAGTAAATGAAATGTTTTTTGAATGGACAAAACATTCAGGAACATCAAAAGACCCTGCGGAAGAAGAACTCAAAAAAAGAAAAAAAAGAAAGAAATTATGATTATCACATTTGCCACGCAAAAAGGAGGAACAGGAAAAACGACACTTGCCATTGCCTTTGCTAATTACATTTCTGCTTTATCAGAAAGGAAAATAAAGGTATATGATTTCGATTTTCAAAAATCCTTCTACTACAAATGGAAAGAAGACGAACAGTCAGACCTTCCAAAATTTTATGAAGTAGAAACCATTGGCGAAGACGAAGAGCAACCTTTTTCCGATTTTGAAACCCTCATTAATATGAAGGAAAGTGAAGAGATCAACCTTTTTGATTTGGCAGGAACACTCGACCAAAAATATAGTGATTTACTCATTTACAGCGATTTTATCATCATTCCTTTTGAATATTCTGATGTATCGGTAAAATCAACTTTGGTATTTAAAAATCTGTTAGGCTTACTGGAAAGTGAAGCAGAACGAATATTTATCAGATCCAAATACGACAAAGGCTACAAATACCCTAACCAAAAGGAAATGGATGAAGAAATTTCAAAATATGGAACACTCATTGAAAATCCTGTACTCAAAAGAAACTGCCTTCAAACCATAGATACCAGAAAGCTGACCTACGAACAAAAATATGCCGTAAAAAAGCCTTTTAATGAAATTATTGACCAAATAAACAGCATTTTAAAAATAACCCTTTAAATAAAAACACAAATGTTAAAATATTCACTTATCCTTCTAGGAGCCTATTTCCTGTACTATGCTGGAAACATAGTTTACGACCTTTTTTTAAAAAAAGAGAAAACCATACCTACCAATGCTACAGAAGAATTTTCACTTGCTGATTTTGCGCAGTCAGAGAACCTTCCTCCAAGTTCAGTCGGAATTGAAGATGTAGAAAATATTCGCACTCCAAAATCTTTCTTGAAAAGTGAAATTCCGACAGCTCAAGCTCAAAACACCTTTGAAGAAAACCCCGATTTGGAAGAATTAAGAAGAAGATTTGAATCCGAACAAGACTTGGATGGTTTTGACCAGTTGGAAGAACCAATAAAAAATACAACTGAAAATATAGAAGCTATTCAGTCAAAAAATAACGAAAATCATCAAAACCATATTCAAGAAGAACAAGGTTTATCCATTCAAAAATCAAACAGAAATAAGTGGCATCAATTGCTCAATCTGGCAGAAACCAGCGTGCAGATGATTTCCCATAATGACGGATATAAGATATATCATTCCATTATGTAAGTTACAATAAAAATATTTAAAGCGCTCAAAAACAACGTATTAAAAAACCGTTGCAGGGTATCCTATGCTCTAATCTTAACCCCTCAAATTCAATATTAACCTTTTTAAAACCTTATGTATTATGAATCAAAAATTTAAAAAACACCAAATGATGAAAAAAGTATTTACTGCTTTCATCCTTCTTTTAGCCATTTCTCCAGCCTTTGCACAAGGAGGTGCCACTGCCATTTCCAACGCAGCAAGTGACATCAAAGATTATTGGGATCCCATCAAGCTGATTTTAAAAGCCGTGGGCGGACTAGTTGGTTTCATTGGTGGTCTTCGAGTGTATAATAAATGGACGAATGGAGACCAAGATGTCAACAAAGAAATCTTGGGTTATGGAGGAGCAATGATTTTCCTCATTGTCGTTCCAGAATTCGTCACCGCATTTTTTGCCTAAAATGGGATTTTACCTTTACAAGGGGCTTAAAAAACCCCTTGTATTT
>CALFIE010000004.1 GCA_937876095.1 uncultured Flavobacteriales bacterium
TTAAACTGAGGCAAAATAAAATAAAATTTATGTATTTTGAATTTTTTTAATAAGATAAAATAAATAAAAAAAAAACCACTTCCTATCTAGTAGATCATTATACTTATTATGATTTTGAATTTTATTATAAAAACAAAAATTTCAATAAAGAAATTATTGATTATGAATTAGAAACAAAAATGATTAATGAAAAAACACCCAATGATAATTACCAATTTAATCAAAAATCTATATTGAAAAAACTCTTGGATTTGGTGAAAAAGGAGATTTATTAATCAATCTTAACTTTTGTGTATTTGAAATAAAATAATTATCTTAGAATCATTAATTTTAATCATCAAAAACCATGAAAAAATTGTTATTTTTATTTGCAATTGCTATCTATTGCTTATCTTTTTCTCAAGTAAGTATTTCAAGAAATAAGTTGGTAAAAGATGGGCAAACGTATAAATTTTCGGAATACGAAAAAGTTTTTAAATCGCAAGAAGCGATAAATTATTTTTCCAAAGCCAGAACCAACAGAACAGTTGGAGATGTTTTCGGAGGAATTGGTGGTGGATTTTTGGGTTTTGGTTTAGTCAGAGCATTAAGTGGCGGAGATAAAACTACATATGTAAATGGACAAAAAGTTACTCAAAAAACAACAGGATGGGGTTTTGTAGGAATTGGCGCTGGTTTAATTGGAATTGGAATTCCTTTTGCATTGGCTGCAAATAAAAATGCAAAAAAAGCTTTAGAAGTTGAAAACGGAGAAAAAACTGCTTTCCAACCTTATTTCAAAGTAGAAAGTAGTGGAACTGGAATTGCACTCAGTTATAATTTCTAAAAAATCTTACAAAATTTTGAAAATAATAAAACAATTACTGACATATTCAGTGATTGTTTTTTTTTCAAAATACTCAATAAAATTTCAAAAAAATTCAAAAACAAAGCAACCAAAAAAGAGTATCTTTGCAGGCACTATATGAAGAACCTCGTCATCATACCAACCTACAACGAAAAAGAAAATATAGAAGCTATCATTTCTCGGGTTTTCGCTCTGGATGCTGGTTTCCATATATTGGTAGTAGATGATTCTTCACCAGATGGTACCGCAGAATTGGTACGAAATCTGCAAAAAAAATTTCCTCATTTTTTACATTTATCGGTACGAAAAACCAAAGATGGACTTGGTAAAGCGTATTTGCACGGTTTCGAATGGGCGCTACAAAACAATTATGATTACATCATAGAAATGGATGCCGATTTCTCTCACAATCCAGATGATTTACCCAAATTATTGGCTGCTTGTCAAAATGCAGATATGTCTATTGGTTCTAGATATTCTAAAGGTGTAAATGTGGTAAATTGGCCTATGTCAAGAGTTTTGCTAAGTTATTTTGCCTCAAAATATGTCCGTTTTGTATTGGGAATTCCAGTTCACGATACAACTGCTGGTTTTGTGTGTTTTTCTAGAAAAACACTGCAAGAAATTGGCTTAGAAAAAGTAAAACTAAAAGGTTACGGATTTCAGGTAGAAATGAAATACCGCGTTTTTAAGAAAAAACTCAAAATTGTAGAAGTTCCCATCATATTTACCGATCGTACACAAGGCGAAAGCAAAATGAATGGCGGCATAATACAGGAAGCCGTTTTTGGAGTACTACATCTAAAATGGAAATCCATCATCAATACATTATGAAAAAATTAGCACCACTATTGTTTTTTTTCGGATTAATCGCTTGTTCTGATCTGATCGAAAAACCAAAAAATTTGATCAAAAAAGATCAAATGGCAACTTTAGTCGCCGAGTTTGCCATTAATAATCAATTGGGAATTATGAACAATAGTGGAAATATGGAGATAGGAACTCGCTATATTCTAGAGAAGTACCACGTAAAAGGTGATGACTATATGCAAAGTTTGAAATACTACATTTCAACCAGAGAAATCGATAAAATCTACGATGATGCAGAACAAATTATTTTAGAAAAAGATCCAAAAGCAGCAGCGTTTATTCAAAAAAAAATAAAAGAAAACTCCGGAGTTCCTCCGTTTGCAAGATAATTGATGATGAAATTTTTTGAAATAGAAAAAAATACCGAAGGAAAAGCACGTGCAGGAACCATCACAACCGATCACGGCGCAATACAAACCCCTATTTTTATGCCAGTTGGAACCGTTGCTTCGGTGAAAACCGTGCATCAGCGCGAACTGAAAGACGACATAAAAGCACAGATAATTTTAGGAAACACGTATCACCTCTATTTACGTCCCGGAATGGAAATTATGCAGAAAGCAGGTGGTTTGCACCAATTTATGAATTGGGATTTGCCGATTCTTACCGATTCTGGTGGTTACCAAGTTTTTTCGCTCTCTTCTTCCAGAAAAATGAGTGAAGAAGGCGTGAAATTCAAATCGCATATAGATGGGAGTTACCATTTTATTTCGCCAGAAAAATCTATGGAAATCCAGAGACAAATTGGCGGAGATATTTTTATGGCTTTTGATGAGTGTACTCCGTTCCCATGTGAATACAATCAGGCAAAACTTTCAATGGAACTTACGCATCGTTGGTTAAAAAGATGCATAGATTGGACTAATGAAAATCGTGAAATCTACGGACATCAGCAATTTTTGTTCCCCATAGTTCAAGGTTCTACTTATGCAGATTTACGAAAAATATCTGCAGAAATTATTGCAGAAAGCGATCAACCAGGAAATGCAATTGGTGGTTTATCTGTAGGTGAACCAGAAGAAGAAATGTACCGAATTACCAATGAAGTGACCGATGTTTTACCCAAAGAAAAACCAAGATATTTAATGGGAGTTGGTACTCCGTGGAATATTTTGGAAAGCATAGGTTTGGGAATTGATATGATGGATTGCGTGATGCCGACAAGAAATGCCAGAAATGCAATGCTCTTCACGTGGAATGGTGTAATGAATATGAAAAACCAAAAATGGAAAGAAGATTTCTCTGCATTAGACGAATTTGGAACCAGTTTTGTAGATAAGGAATATTCCAAATCGTATGTTCGACATTTATTTGTAGCCAAAGAATATTTGGCAAAACAAATCGCATCTATACATAATTTGGCTTTTTATTTAGATTTGGTAAAAACCGCAAGAGAACATATCTTAGCAGGAGATTTTTATGAGTGGAAAGAGAGAATGATTCCGCAACTGAAACAGCGACTATAAATTTGACCGATGAAAAAACTCCTTTTTTTGGTTCTGAATATCGTATTTGCAAGTTCTTTGTATGCTCAAACTGACAAAGTGGCAAAAAATTACAACGATTTTTTTACCCAAAATTGGAAAATTATTTCAAAAGCAGAAGGAGATTTAGATAAAGATGGCAATAATGATGTTGCACTGGTAATTGAAGATACCGACCGAAAAAAAATTATAAAAAACGAATCATTAGGAAGTGATACATTGAATATCAATCCACGGAGAATTTTGGTGGCAATTAAAAAAGCAGATTCTTACGAATTGAAAGTTGATAATGAACTATTTATACCAAGTTCAGGAGATGAAACATCACCTTGTTTAGCTGATCCTTTTGAAGATGGCCTGAAAATTGAAAAAGGTGTTTTGAAAACCTCTCTGAATTATTGGTACAGTTGTGGTACTTGGTTTACCAATCAAAATATGTATACTTTTAGATTTCAAAACAATGCATTTGAATTGATTGGGTATGATTCTTTTGAATTTCACCGAGGTTCTGGCGAAGAAACACAAGTAAGTATCAATTTTTCGACCAGAAAAAAATTAGTAACAACCGGTCTAAATAAATTTAACACATCTAAACCGAAATCGAAAACTACTAAAATTAAAGAAAAACCGTTGTATAATTTGAACACGATGGTTTTAAACGAAAATTTTTCAATAGAATGAAAATAATAGACAAATACATCATCAAAAAATATCTAGGAACCCTAGGTTTTATGTTGGCTCTATTGTCGATTATAGTATTGGTAGTAGATGTACAAGCAAAACAACCTAGGATAGAATCCAATGGTTTCAAGGTTTCTTATTTTTTGACACACTATTATCCTTTTTGGATTATTTATCTCATCGCCACCTTTATGTCAATTTTGGTGTTTATTTCGGTGATTTTTTTCACGGCTAGAATGGCAAATAACACCGAGATTGTTGCGATTGTAAGTAGTGGTGCGAGTTTTCATAGGTTTGCAAAGCCGTATCTTATGGCGTCCTTATTTATTGCAAGTCTTTTTTTAGTTATTAATCATTTTGTTTTACCTTGGTCCAATTCCAAAAAAAATACATTAGAAGCCTATACTTATACCGAAGACAATAGAAACAAACTCATCGGGAACGCTACCATTTCTACGCAACTCAATCCAAACGAATTTCTTTTTATTAATAATTATAACAAAAAAGACAAAAAAGGGACAGGTTTTCTCTACCAAAAATTCGATAAAAACAAGAAATTACTCTACCAACTTTCTGGGATGGATGTAAATTGGGACAAAAACAAAAAAGTTTTTGTCATCAACAATTATTTACAAAGAACCCTGTCTAAAAACGACACCGAAATTTTGGGAGATGGTACTACAACTACCAAAAGTTTTGGACATCCTCCAGAAGAATTGTTTCCCGACGAATTATTAGGACAAAACAAAACAACGCCTGATTTAATAGGTTTCATCAATCGTGAAAAAGCAAAAGGCAACAAAAACCTGAACACGTATCTCAATGAGTTGTATCAGCGTACTTCTATGCCAGTTTCCATTATTATTCTTACCTTTTTGGCGCTGTCTTTATCTTCCCAGAAAATCAGAGGCGGACTTGGAATGAACTTGGCGATTGGTATTGCTTTAGCGTTTGTTTTTGTATTTTCTTTTGAAGCACTGAAAGTAGTTTCTGCCAACAACAATTTACAGCCACTACTTGCAATGTGGTTACCAAACATCGTTTTTGGAATTATTGCGCTGTATTTATATTTGCGCAGAGCAAATCAGTAGAGTAAATCTATTTCTTTGAAGAAAAATTTCTGTAAACCCTCATTTTCTAGTTCTACCCACAAAAAACCTTCTTGATCAACATTTTGTATTATGCCATTTTGTCTTGCTCCTTTTATTTCAAAAACCGAAATTTGATTTTTTCTAAAAAGATTTATATTGAGCAACTCTAAAACTTCTTCTGATGATACTCTTTGTACAATTTTTTCTAAAAAATAATGATGGAATGAAGTCACCAGTTCATCTACATCAATATTTTGAGATGTTTCATTTACCAGCGAGCTTGCTTTAGAAAACGTTCCGAAATCGGTCTGCAAGACATTGATCCCAATTCCAACCACGTAATAAATGGAGTTTTTCACTTTTTTTTTCTCGATTAAAATACCTGAAATTTTCTTTTGATTAATGATGATATCATTTGGCCATTTTATTTGTACTTCAGATTGGGTCAAATTGGCAAGAAATTGCCGTAAAATAATAGCGGTACGAAAATTGAAGAGTATATCTGAGTTAAAAATAAATTCAGATTTCAGCGCAAAAGAATATGCCAAATTTTTGTTTTCTGCAGAAACCCAAGAATTACCGTATTGTCCGCGTCCGTTTGTTTGATTGCGCGTGTAAACCGCCAAAAAATCAGTAATTTTCTCAGAAATATAAGAAATTACCTCATCATTGGTAGAACCACATTTTTGCAAGTACAGCAATGGAATCATTTATGAAAACTTTAAGATTTTAAAAGCCTAAAAGTAAGGCATAAATAAAGAAAAAACAATAAATTTGCAGATTATACCCCATTGAATGAATAAAAATAAAGAGAAGCAAGCACTCATCAACAAAATAGTAGAAGCAATACAAGATACCAAAGGCGAAGATATTAAAATTTTTGACCTTTCTAATATAGAAAACTCAGTTGCTGACACTTTCATCATCTGTAGCGGAAATTCTAATACCCAAGTTTCTGCTATCGCAGGAAATTTAGAAAAAAAAGTAAGAAATGATCTACAAGAAAGACCGTGGCATGTAGAAGGCGAAGAAAACGCAATGTGGATTTTGGTAGATTATGTTTCGGTGGTGGTACACATTTTCCAGAAACAAATTCGCGAATACTACGATATAGAAGAAATGTGGGGTGATGCAAAAATTACCGCAGTAGAATCCTAAAATTTTAGAAAAATTTTAGAAAAAAGTTAAAAATAAAGAATGAATAATAAAGGATTTAATTGGTTTTTTCCAATCGCAATAATCGCTATTTTACTCTATTTTGGGAGTGATTTCTTAGGAAATGCATCTACCAAAACTATAGATGAAGAACAATTCTACCAATTGGTACAAGCCGGAAAAGTACAAGAAGTACTGGTGTACAAAGACACGGAAACTGCAGATGTCTTTTTGACAAAAGCAGCCAAAACAGAAGTCGTTACTAAAAAAGATACTTCACCAATTTCTGGACTCAATCCGCAACCTGCTGCAGATTTTAATTTAACAATTGGTGATATGAAATTGTTCCAAGAACGTTTCAATCAAATTAAAAGTCAAGATCCAAAAAATGTAGCAAAGATGGATTTTGGTAAACAAGGCGCAGAAATGCGAAGTATTTTGTTTCAAGCATTACTTTGGTTTGGAATTATGTTCGCAATTTATATGATTTTTTTCAAAAGAATGGCAGGTTCAGGTGGACCAGGTGGACAAATTTTCTCTATCGGGAAATCCAGAGCCAAACTTTTTGATGAAAAAGATAAAATACAAATCACCTTCAAAGATGTTGCCGGATTAGAAGGCGCCAAAGAAGAAGTGCAAGAAGTCGTAGATTTCCTGAAAAATTCTGAAAAATATACCAAATTAGGAGGCAAAATTCCAAAAGGAGTACTATTAGTTGGTCCTCCCGGAACTGGTAAAACACTCCTTGCAAAAGCAGTTGCTGGTGAAGCAAAAGTTCCGTTTTTCTCTTTGTCTGGTTCAGATTTTGTAGAAATGTTTGTGGGAGTTGGAGCTTCTAGAGTACGTGATTTGTTTGCACAAGCAAAAGCAAAATCTCCTGCAATTATTTTTATAGATGAAATAGATGCGATTGGTAGAGCAAGAGGTGGTAAAAATTTCACAGGAGGTAATGATGAAAGAGAAAACACGCTCAATCAACTCCTTACAGAAATGGATGGTTTCGGTACCGATACCAATGTAATTGTAATGGCTGCAACCAATAGAGCTGATATTCTAGACAAAGCATTGATGAGAGCTGGTCGTTTTGATCGCTCGATTTATGTAGATTTACCAGAATTGCACGAGCGAAAAGAAATTTTCGATGTACATCTAGCAAAAATAAAACTGGACCCAACTGTTGACCGCGAATTCTTGGCAAAACAAACTCCCGGATTTTCTGGCGCAGATATTGCCAATGTTTGTAATGAAGCAGCACTAATTGCTGCAAGAAATGGTCACGAATCTGTAAACAAGCAAGATTTCTTAGATGCAGTTGATAGAATTATTGGCGGACTAGAAAAGAAAAACAAAGCGATAAAACCTTCAGAAAAAAAGAGAGTTGCCTATCACGAAGCAGGACACGCAACCATTTCTTGGTTGGTAGAACACGCATCTCCACTTCTGAAAGTGACCATTGTTCCTCGTGGTAGAAGTTTAGGAGCAGCTTGGTATTTACCTGAAGAAAGACAACTAACTACCACCGAACAAATGTTAGACGAAATGTGTGCAACATTAGGAGGTAGAGCTGCAGAACAAGTGATTTTCAACACTATTTCTACTGGTGCATTATCTGATCTAGAACGTGTAACCAAACAAGCCAATGCAATGGTTACGATTTATGGATTGAACGATAAAGTTGGGAACATCTCTTATTACGACAGTTCTGGACAATCTGAATATAGTTTTGGGAAACCATATTCTGAGCAAACTGCCAAAACAATAGATGAAGAGATCAAATTAATGATCGAAACGCAATACCAAAGAGCAGTAAAAATCCTTTCTAATAACCGAGACAAACTGGATTCTTTGGCACAAAAATTATTAGATAAAGAAGTCATCTTCAGAGAAGATTTAGAAGAAATTTTCGGAAAAAGAGCTTGGGATCCTGAACTTACTGAACATCCGGTAACAACTGCAGAAAACCAAAAAACAGAAAATTCGACAGAATCGAGCGAAAATTCTACCCAATTATAAAAAAGACCACCCGATTATTACTTTTTTAGAAAAAAAATAATCGGGATTTTTCTTTTTTTGTGTGATCTTATTAGAAATACTAAAATATTTTCTATTTTTGTTATATATTATTTTAATCTAGAATAAGTTGAGTTTATTTAAGAAATTCGTAAGCAAGATTATGAACCAACCCGATTCAGATGCTGAAACGGATTTAGTAAAATTAGGAGACCAGCTGAAAAACGCTGATCTGGACTACAAATTTGCCCAACTTTTCACACATTCTGGTGGATTTTTCAATTACTGTGCAGATGAAGCCGAAGCTTTGCAAATCCTCAATCAAATTATAAAAATAGAAGAATTAAAATCGGTCTTCTGTTGGGATTCAGATTTACAAAAATTTCTAGACGTTGTACAAGTTCCTTATACCAAAGAACTAGAAAATTACAACGATTCTGCATTTATTACTTGTGAATACTTGATTGCTTTTGATGGTAGAATTATGCTCTCTCATCACAATATTTTGCATTTCACCTCATCTAGATTGCCAGAAAAAATTATCATTATAGCAAATGTTTCACAAATTGTGGGGACTCTGAATGATGCAATGATGAAAATAAAACGTCTAGGTGATATCAGAAACCTGACCTCAATTAGCGGAAGCAATTCAAAAATTGACTCTCCGAATAAAGATAATACCAAACTTTTCTTACTTTTGCTGGAAGATTAATTTTCGGCAATTTTTTTATGGTTCCAGAAATTTTTCTGGGATTTTTTTAATTAATTATTCTATAAATTTTGGATAAAAATTTGATTCAACGCCTTTTCGGAGGTGCACTATATGGTTTTTTGGTCGTAATTTGTACCACCACAATTGGTTCTGACCTCATCAATAAAATTTCGCCAGAATTGGTGAAACAACAGTACCTTTTCTACGGATTAATAACATTCTTTTTGTTTGTAGGAGCTTGGGAATGCATGAAAATGATGAAATTTGGTCCAGGTTGGGAAAAATGGGCATTGTTACCTATTTTAATATTGGTCTTTTACCGATTTTCTAAACGCTATTTCAACCACGGATTTTATTTTCAGTTCAATTTTTCTGAAATTATGGCACTTTCGCTTATTTTGATTGCCGTGATTACCTTGTTCAACTACAGCAAAGAGTTGTATTATGACAATGGGAAACTCATTTTCACAGTGATTTATACGGCATTACCTTTCGGTTTTGCATTGGGTTTACCAAAATTTTCAAGTGCTGAAAATACTTTTTCTTTAGAAGTTTTTATGCTTTTCGTGCTTATCTGGAGCAGCGATAGTTTTGCGTATTTTTCGGGCAGATTGTTTGGGAAACACAAAATGGCACCAAAAATTTCTCCAAAAAAAACGTGGGAAGGTTTTGCTGGTGGTGTAATTCTTACCCTGATTTTAGGATTTTTTATTGAAAAATATTTCCCAGAATTGCGCGGAAACTGGATCGTAGTTGGTTTTTTGGTTTCTACATTTGCACCAATTGGCGATTTGGTAGAAAGTCAACTGAAACGAACTTTTGGTGTAAAAGACAGCGGAAACATCATTCCGGGACATGGTGGAATTCTAGATCGATTAGACAGTTTCATAATCTGTGCTCCTGTTGTATATTTGTACTTTATTTTAGAGAAACTTTTTTAATAAATGAAACTTCACAAAGAATCCAAAGGAACCATTGTAGTTGCGACCATACTATTTGCAATTGTTGCCTTTTTATCTATTTATTTTTTGCAAAATTGGTCACTACTCCTACTTATTCCGATGCTGATTTTATACGGATTGGTTTTCTGGTTTTTCAGGGTTCCGAATCGCGAAATTTTGGATCACAAAGAAAATGTAATCGCTCCAGTTGACGGAAAAGTGGTAATGATAAAAGAAGTAGAAGAAAATGAGTTTCTAAAAGAAAAAGCGATTCAAGTTTCTATTTTTATGTCTCCGCTGAATGTGCATATTTGCAGATTTCCGGTTTCAGGAAAAGTAATTTACAAAAAATACCACCCCGGAAAATATTTGGTAGCATGGCACGAGAAATCTTCTGAACTGAACGAAAGAACCACCGTTGCAATAGAATCTCTCACCAGTCACAAGGTGGTTTTCAGACAAATTGCGGGTTATGTTGCACGTAGAATTGTGTTCTATTGCAACGAAAACGATGTCGCAAAAGCGGGACACGAATTCGGATTTATAAAATTTGGTTCCAGAATGGATGTTTTTTTACCAATAGATACCGAAATCACGTGCAAAATTGGTGATAAAACCAAAGGCGGAATAGATGTCATCGCGAAAATGATGGAGTGATTTTTGCACCATAATTTTCACAATTTTTTTTACGCAAAATTCTGTAAATCTACCAATTTTCGGTAAATTCCATTGCTGTCAAAAAGTTCCTGATGAGTACCCTGTTCTACAATGGTTCCTCGTTCCATCACGACAATCCAATCTGCTTTTTGTATGGTAGAAAGTCGGTGTGCAATTACCAGCGAAGTTCGGTTTTGCATCATTTTATCTAGAGCGTCTTGTACAAATCTTTCAGATTCGGTGTCGAGTGCAGAAGTTGCCTCGTCTAAAATCATAATTGGTGGATTTTTCAGCACGGCTCTTGCTATAGAAACCCGCTGTTTTTGTCCACCCGAAAGTTTGTTGCCATCGTCACCAATATTGGTGTAGTATTTTTCTGGGAGCTGTTCTATAAATTCGTGCGCATTGGCAATTTTTGCGGCTGCTATTACTTCTTCTTCGGTTGCATCTGGATTTCCCATCAAAATATTATTGTACACCGAATCGTTGAAAAGCACCGATTCTTGTGTAACCATCCCAAGAAGATTACGGTATTGCTTTAGATTTAGGTTTTTGACATTCACACCGTCTATCAATAATTCGCCTTCAGAAACGTCATAAAAACGCGCCAAAAGATTTGCAATGGTGGTTTTTCCGCTTCCTGATTGACCAACCAAAGCTACGGTTTTACCTTTAGGAATCGTGAGATTGTAATTTTTGAGGATTACATTGTCTTTATCATAATAAAATCCAATATTTTTGAATTCAATTTTATCATTCAGTGTAGAAATTGGGATTGGATTGGCGATTTCTTCTACCTTCAAATCATAGTCTAATACTTCAGACACTCTATCTAAACTTGCTAAACCACCTTGTATAGAAGAAATTGCGCTAGAAAGTTGCTTTGCAGGATTCAGAATTTGGAAAAACATCCCGATGAAAACCAATAAAGTTTCGGGTTGCATCGTATGTTCCTGTAAAATTTGTTTGCCTGCAAACCAAGTTATAATTAAAATCGTAACAGAGCCTAAAAATTCGCTGGATGGTGAAGCCAATTCTCGTCTTCTACTCATTCCAATCGCAAATTTTTGCCAATTATCTGTAGTGGTGTTAAATCTATTTTTCAGAATTTTATCTGCATTAAAAATTTTAATGACTTTAGAAGATTTCAACGTTTCATCAACCAAAGAAAAAAGATTCCCAAGTTCTTCTTGTGCAGATGTTGCCTGTTTTTTCAATGATTTTCCCACCCAAGAAATCACTCCGCCCATAATTGGGAAAACAATTAATGAAAAAAGAGTGAGTTGTGTCGAAAGTAAAAATAAGGTAATTAGAGAAGTAATAATCATAAATGGTGAGTTTACCAAATCAACCAAACTTCCCATAATTCCGCCTTCTACAGCTCCAATATCGTTTGAAATTCGGCTCATCATATCGCCTTTCCTTTGCTCTGTGAAAAATGAAACCGGGAGTTTCAAAAATTTGTCATACATCGCGCTTCGTAAATCTCTAGTTATACCAACACGATAATTCACAAGCAAAAAAGCACCAATATATCTGAAAATATTTCGGAATAAAAATGCAACTGCGGTTACTGAACAAAGTACAGCCAAAACTTTAACAGCACCATATTGATCAATATTAGTTTGAATACTATAATATGCAGAATCTTTAAGATAAGAAAAATATTTTCCGTAATCGCCGTTCCAAACAGGTTTTTGTGAAACTTTTTGCACCGAACCAAACATTAAGCCTAAAATTGGCAACATAGTACCAACAGAAAAAATGTTGAGAAGCGAATATAATATATTGAAAAACATACTTCCCCAAAGATATTTTTGGTGTGGTTTAGCGAAATATAAAATTCTTTGTAATGGTTTCATTCATTGGAATTGATGTGCAAAATTACGCAAATTTTAATTAGCCAAGTTTGGTAATGGTAGAAAATTACTTAATCTCTGTTTTTAGTTTTTAATAATGAAAAAAAATAACCAACACTATGATAAATTGGAGGTCTATTGTGTTTTTATTTCATAGAATTCTAAGGAAAACTCCCTTAATTTTTATTAATTTTGAAGAAAATTCTATATGTTCAAAAAAACCATCAAAACCATTGTAGTAATTATTGCAGGACTTATTGCACTTGCATATGCATTCAATATGGATTATTTGTTCAAAGGAATTCGCGAAACCTATTTGCGTGGCGAATTGAGTGCAACTATAGACGATGGTGCTTATTTTTCTTCTCACGCAATCGTAAAAGGAAATCCAATTTTCTGGGAAAAAGACAGTCTTTATAATCAAAAAAAACTTTCCAAAATTTTAGAAGATAATTTGGTACAAACCAAAACCGCAGCTTTTGTCATCATTAAAAAAGGAAAAATCTTGCATGAACAATATTGGGATTCTTACACTGCAAAAAGTGCAACCAATTCTTTTTCTATGGCAAAAACCATCAATGTGATGTTGCTTGGTAAAGCAATAGACGATGGCAAAATAAAAAGTCTAGACCAGAAATATTCAGATTTTTATCAGAATTACGAAAAAGTACCTTTTGGTGAAAATCTCACCCTGAGAAATTTAGCAAGTATGGAAGCAGGCTTAAACTGGGATGAGAATTACAAAAATCCTTTTAAACCAAATGCCAATTTGTATTATGGTAAAAGTCTTGCAGAAGCGGTTTTTTTACGAGGATTGAATAAAAATCCAGGTACCAAATTTGAATACCAAAGTGGCGCCTCTCAATTATTGGGATTTGCTATCAGAAAAGCGGTGAATCAACCACTTGCTTCTTATCTTTCGCAAAAATTTTGGAAACCTTTGGGAATGGAGCATAATGCAACTTGGTCAACAGATGACAACGGAATGGAGAAAACTTTCTGTTGCGTACATTCCAATGCGAGAGATTTTGCAAAATTGGGTTATTTGCTTCTGAACAAAGGGAAATTCAGAAATTTGCAGTTGATAAATCCTCATTTTGTAGAACAAATGATTACACCAACCAAAAATTCTGGCGAAACCTACGGTTTAGGAATTTGGATTAATAATGATAATCCTATAAAACACTACTTTTTTTGGGGATTACAAGGTCAATACATCATAGTAGTCCCTGAATTAGATATGGTAATTGTACGAACCGGCAGTTATAAAGACCAGCCAAAAAATGACCGAGGCAGACCAGATCAGGTAAAATTTTTGGTAAATGAGATTGCTAAAAACTTTTAGACTAATGAGTTTTTATCTGAGTAATTCAGTTTGAAAAAGATAAAAGTCATCATAGAAAAAGCCAGCAAAGAACTACCACCATAACTGAAATAAGGCAACGGAATACCAACTGTTGGGAACAGACCTAAAACCATCCCAATATTGATACAAAAATGCATCAATAAAATTGAAGCAAAACTATAACCAAAAACTCTATTAAAGGTGGATTTTTGGGTTTCTGCAAGGTAATAAATCCTTCCAATATAAAGTGCATACACGAAAATAAGCAAAGTACTCCCTAGAAAACCCCACTCTTCACCTACCGTACAAAAAATATAATCGGTACTCTGTTCTGGTACAAATTTCCCTTGCGTAACCGAACCTTCACGATAACCTTTTCCCCAAAAACCACCTGAACCAATTGCAGTTTTAGAGTACAATAAATTGTAACCTGAAGTATCTTTGAATGCTTTTTCTCCTTTGTACAAAACTTCTATACGTTCGCGCTGATGTTTTGGCAATTTTTCTAAAATTTTTGGTGTTCCGTAAGCAATTCCGCAAAGAATTATTAGTGCAACAACTATACTAGAAATATTGATAATATCCCAATGAATTCTATAAAAATTAAGAAAAATAATAAGTCCCGTAATTAGTATAACTCCCGCAATTACATAGAGTGGATTTATGGCTAATGATAATAAGAATACCAATCCCAAAATACCAATAATTCCGAAAAACCAGCCACTTAAACCTTCACGAAATAATGCAATAAAAAATGCCATGAAAACCAACAGAGATCCAACATCTGGAATCAAAAGCACGATAACTGCAGGAATACCAATGATGGTTAAAACGGTGAGAACAGACTTTCGGTTGCTCAAATTGAATTCAGGACCAGAAACATAGTTTGCCAGCATAAGAGCAATCCCAATTTTTGCAAATTCTACAGGTTGCATTCCAAAAGAACCAATTCTGTACCAATTTTTCTGTCCTAAAACCTCTTTACCAAAAGGAAACAATCCTACCAAAAGCAACACTCCTAAAATATAGATAAAACCAGCCATATTTTCGAAAAACTTGTTGCGCATAAAGAAAATAATCAACCCAACAAAAACAGATAGTCCGAAGAAAATTGCTTGTCTAATTCCACTTGCTGGTTCACAACTGTAAATATTTGCAATGGCAAAAATACAAAGCAGAAAATACAATCCGAGTCCTAATTTATCAATTCCGTTTGTCCAATTCATTTTTTCAATTTTTTAGATGATTTTGGTTTCAACGTGGATGAATCTTTTTTTTGTATGTTTTCAGCTTTCAACTTTTTTTGAAGCAAGGCATTCAAACTGTCTTGTTTTTTCTTCAGAAGTGTTAGAGAATCTGGCTTTGGTTCTATATACCATCCTTTTCTTTTCAATCTAGCAATTTCTTGTCGTTTGTACTCTCCCATAAAACTGGAATGTACCATTTTATTATACAGATTTTTCCTTTTCAGATCGCCTGTTAAATATTTTTCTGCAATCACTGTACAAGCTGGTCCTGCCCAAGTTGCACCAAAACCTGCATGTTCAATAACTGCTGCTACTACAATTTTTGGTTTGTCTGCAGGTGCAATTAGGGTGAAAATAGAATTATCCCTTCCTTGCGGAACTTGCGCGGTACCTGTTTTTGCTAACTGTGTGAAATCCCTTGATTTTAGAGAAGCTCCCGTTCCTCTCAACATTACTGCTTCCATTCCTTTCAGAACTGGTTCAAAATATTTGGGATTTACCAAAGTTTGGTGTTTCACTTTAAATCTTGGGTCTGGATTTGGTTTACCATCAATTGCTTTTACAATATGCGGTGTGTAATACCAACCTCTGTTGGCAATTGCTGCCGTGTAATTTGCCAATTGAAGTGGTGTAATCAAGACATCACCTTGTCCCATTCCATTTAGAACAGAACCATTCAAGGTATAAGAATCTGTCCAATCTTTTTTGCCACTTCTTTTTTCGTAGAATTCACCACTTGGTATTTTACCTTTTGCTCCGGTTGCCAAATCATTATTCATATAATTATTGAGACCGAAACTTTCCATAATTTTTTTCCATTCATCTACTCCTTTTGATGGATTTCCTGGATATTTATTCAAAATTGAAATATAAGCATACGTGAAATAGCAATTACTAGAAATTTGTATAGATGGAACCATAGGAATTGCACCACCGTGTCCTTTTATAGTTAATCCTCTGTAATTAAAACCTCTTCCGCAAGGGAAAATCGTATTCTCATCGAAAACGCCCATTTGCATTCCTGCAAGTGCCGTAAGAAGTTTGAAGGTAGAACCTGGTGGATATGCTGCTTGTATAGAACGGTCAAAAGTGGGCTTGTCTAAAGAATCCATTTGTAATTTGTACAATTCTCTGGATTTATCTGCACCTGTAAAAACATTTGGATCAATATCCGGACCTGTTGCCATTGCCAAAATTTCACCATTATTAGGATCTATTGCTACAATTGCACCGTGTTTGTTCACCAGCATTTCTTCAGCCATTTTTTGCAAGTCATAATCAATGGTTAAAGTAAGATCTTTGCCGGTAACTTTTTCTACATCTAATTTTCCGTTTTTGTAAGAGCCAATATTCCTAAGTTTGATGTCTTTTTGGATATACTTCATTCCTTTTTCTCCACGTAGAACTTTTTCATAAGATTTTTCTACTCCGGTTTTACCAATAGCATCTCCTGGTCTGTAGTAAACCGAATCTTTTTTAAGGTCGCGGTCGTTCACTTCATTGGTGTAACCAAGCATATTTCCTGAAGTAGAAACAGCGTATTGTCTTTGTGGTCTTGGTACAATACTGAAAGCTGGATATTTAAAAATTATTTCCTGAATTCTTGCAACATCTTCTCTACTTAGATCCTTCATAAAAGTCATAGGAGTCAATTTAGAGTAGTATTTAGTTACTTGTATTTTCTTAATTTTTTGAATAAACTCTGGTTTGGTGATTCGTACCAAATTACAAAAGTCTAAGGTATCAAAATCTGGCTTCATCAATGCTTGAGTGAAGGAAATTTCAAATGAAGGCTGATTTCCAACCAAAATTTTAGAATTTCGATCAAATATTACACCACGTTGCGGAATATCATATTCAATTTTAATAGAAGTATTAGCAGCATTCAGTGCATATCGATCCGTAAACAATTGCAAATACGACAATCTTGCCACAAAAATTGAAGCAATAATGAGTAATGTACCAATTATTTTATAATACTGCGGTTTCAAACTTTTTGTTTGATTTTAAATGCGATAGCGTAAATAAGGATAAATACAAAAGAGATCAAACTGGTAACCACTACATTAAGTAAAACCTCAAAAAATCTACTTAATTTGAAAAATTCTAAAAATTGCACCAATAATTGATGAATAAAGATACTTGAGAAAATAAACAATACAAATTGTGACCACTGCAATGACTGAAACGAAAAAAAATCGGTGGTAGTATCTGTGGAAGTTCTGAAAATTACGGTTCTAAAATATGCAATGGTGGTAGTTGCAAACGCATTAATTCCCCAAGTATACAAAAAAGCATCTATACATAGTCCTAACAAGAAACTAAGTGCCAAAAACTGATACTTACTCCTAAAAAATGGGTAAAACATTACAAATACAGGATACAAAACTGGGGTATATTTCCCGAACAGTACAATTCTATTCATCACAAAAATTTGTAATGCTACGAGCAAAACAATCATCAAAACATCGGTAAATAAATTTCTACTAATCATTTTCGTCTATGGTTGTTTGCAACGTATCTTGTATTTTTTGAATTTCTGCTTTTTTAAGATTTTTAATAACGAAAATTTTGTTTAGTTGTCCCATTTTTCCATTCAATTCCACCGAAATATCCCAAAAACCTGTTTTGCTATCTACTTGGTAACCAGCAATTCTACCGACCATAATTCCTTGTGGAAATATAGAAGATCTTCCATCTGTAACAACCGTATCACCAATTTTTAACGGTACATATTTTGGTACATCAGACAAATGCATTGTTCTAGAACTTTCGCCATTCCAAGTTAAAGTTCCAAAATATCCAGAATTTTTAAGGGCTGCACTTATTTTAATTTTATTTACACTTAGCACTGATTGTACCAGTGCATAACTATCTGTGGTATTGATTACGATTCCCGCAATTCCTTTTGGTGCAATGACTCCCATTTTTGGGTAGACTCCATCTCTTTTTCCTCTATTGATCGTGAAATAGTTGTCTTTTCTATTGATGCTGTTATATATAATGTCACCATCTACGAAGGTGTAAATTTGACCGCCTCCTAAAGTATCATGGACTTTTCTGAAAGATGGATTCTTGGCATTTTGTTTTCCATAAAGTTGCACCATTAGATATTTGTTTTGCGCAACCAATTCTTCATTTACTTGTTTCAGTTGCAAGTAAGAAGTTCCCTCATCTATGTAACCAGAAACCCTAGAATTAAATGCAGCAGTTTGTGAAGCTAACCATGATTGTTGAATAGAATTCTTGCTGAATATTAAAGTGATTGCAATTATTTGCAACGCCAAAAAGAACATAAATAGTCCGTTCTTCGAAAATAATCTCAACCAAAATGCCATTCCAATTTTTTGAAAAACTTACGTTATTTTTTATTTAATCAAGAAATTGCTAAATTTATCCATGTTTTTCAAAGCAATTCCGGTTCCTCTTACAACTGCTCTTAGCGGATCTTCTGCAACAAAAACGGGCAACCCTGTTTTTTTGTGTAAACGATCAGATAATCCTCTAAGTAATGCTCCACCTCCTGCTAAATATATTCCAGTTTTATAAATATCTGCAGCCAATTCTGGTGGAGTTAGAGATAAGGTTTCCATTACCGCATCTTCAATTCTAATAATAGATTTATCTATTGCTTTGGCAATTTCTTTATAGTTTACCATAATTTCTTTTGGCTTACCTGTAATTAAATCTCGTCCTTGCACAGGAACATCTTCAATCGGGACATCTAACTCTTCTACAGCCGAACCAACTTCTATCTTCACACGTTCTGCTGTCCTTTCACCTATATACAAATTATGATGAGTTCTTAAATAATAAGCAATATCATTAGTGAAAACATCTCCTGCAATTTTCACAGATTTATCACAAACAATTCCTCCCAAAGCAATTACTGCAATTTCTGTAGTACCACCACCTATATCAATAATCATATTACCTTCAGGTTTTTGCACATCTATTCCTACTCCAATTGCAGCAGCCATTGGTTCGTAGATTAATCTGATTTCTTTAGCATTCACTTTTTGTGCAGAATCTCTTACTGCACGTTTTTCTACCTCTGTAATTCCAGATGGAATACAAATTACAATTCTAAGAGCAGGTTGAAAAAGCTTTCCTTTAATTCCTGGAATTTGTTTTATAAACTCTTTGATCATGTGTTCAGACGCATTGAAATCTGCTATTACTCCATCTTTCAGAGGTCGTATAGTTCTTATATCTTCATGCGTTTTTCCTTGCATGTGTTTTGCTTTTTCACCAACTGCAATTGCTTTACCAGACGTCCTTTCTATAGCAACAATAGAAGGTTGATCAATTACAATTTTGTTGTTGTGTATGATGAGTGTGTTCGCAGTACCCAAGTCAATTGCAATTTCTTGAGTGAACATATCAAATAGTCCCATATTATTCTTGCTTTATTATTCGAGGGTACAAAGATATAAATTTACATGCATTCAAAAAATTAGAAATCAACTATTTTGTTTAAATTTTCATTAAATTGCTTAAAAAAAAATCTGATTTTTTTTTACACATAACTTAACGCACTTATTTTGAATTATATGATCAAAAAAATTTCGTTATTTCAACTATACTCAATTCGGAATTCTGTATTAGGAGAGGGAATTCCCAATTATTCTTTTCAATATCTAGGTGATGATGCAGAATCCACTTTTCATCTCGGATTTTTAGAAAATGAAGAGGTAATTGGTATCTTAACTGTCATGAAAATAAATGATAATGTGTTTCAGTTTCGAGGAATGGCTGTAGATCAAAGATTTCAAAATAAAAAAATTGGCTCACAATTGTTGGATTATGCCGAAAAATTAGTTGCAAAACCAAATACTAAAATTTGGTTAAATGCGAGATTAAATGCGGTCATCTTTTATGAAAAATCAGGGTACGTGAAAAACGGTGAGTTTTTCAACATAGAACCAATAGGTTTACATATAAAAATGGAAAAACATTTCTAGTAAAAGAAAGCGACAGAAACTGACAATCTTCACATTTCAAATCTAGGTTCAATTCATTTTAAAAACCTAAATTTGCATCTGATTATGTACAACCATCAAAACATTCACAAAACTTCGAATTTTGCAGTGCTTTCTATCAGTTTCGAGAAAGCAGATGCAGAAACTCGGGGTAAATTTGCATTTTTTGAGGAGCATATCAAACAATTTGTAAAACAAATTCATCAGGAAAATTTAGGTGATGCTTTTGTAGTTTCTACCTGTAACAGAACCGAAATCTACACTACTACTCCCAATTATTTGTTGGTTGCAGAACTCTATTGCAAAACAATTGGAGTTAAAATTTCAGAATTTTTGCAATTTGCTCAAATCCTAAAATCAGAAGAAGCACTCCATCATTTATTTCGAGTAGCTGCCGGTTTAGAAAGCCAAATTTTAGGTGATTTTGAAATTATTGGGCAGATAAAAAATGCTTATCACCGTTTCAAAAAAGAGAAGAAAAATGCCAATCCTTTTCTAGAAAGAGCCATCAATTCAGCCATTCAAATTTCTAAAAGAATTAAATACGAAACGGGAATTTCAAACGGAGCAGCATCGGTTTCTTATGCGGCAGTTCATTATATCTTAAAAACCCAACATCAACTTTCAGATAAAAATATTTTGCTTTTGGGAGTAGGCGAAATTGGGCAAAACACAGTAGAAAATTTAGTAAAACACGTTTACAAACCAAAAATAAAAATTGCAAACCGCACCACAGAAAAAGCCGAAAAAATTGCAGAAAAATACCGAATTCCGCAAATCAAATTTCAGGATTTCGACCAAGAACTCAAGCAAACCGACATTCTAATTGTTGCAACAGGCGCTCCGAAACCCATCATTAATAAAAATCATTTTCCCAACGGAAAAGCAACTTTGGTAATTGATCTTTCTATTCCGAACAATGTAGAAAAAAATGTTGTCGACAACCAAAACGTGCAATTGGTAGATATAGATTTGCTATCGCAACACATTTCTGAAACTTTGGAGCAACGAAAAAAAGAAATTCCGAAAGCCGAAGAAATCATCAAAGAAATGACCAAAGATTTTGTGGAATGGGAAAAAAAGAGAAAAATGGCTCCTAAAATCCACCATTTCAAAGCGAGTTTAAAAAATATCGAACAGCACGAAATGCACAACATCCATAAAAAACACAAATATGTAAATGTGGACGATATGGAACTTTCAGATAAAATTATCCAGAAAATTACGAATCGTTTCGCAAAATATATCATCGATAATCCACTGAAAGCCGAGGAAATAAGCAAACTGATGCACGAGATTTTCGTAGAACAACCAAACAACGAGTTCAACGAGAAACACAGTTAGTTGCGAGTTACGGGTTTCAAGAAATGGCATTAAATTGCTGAGTTATAAACTTTGAACCAAAAGAGTTATGCAAATAAAAATAGGCACCCGAAATTCGCCACTTGCAATGTGGCAAGCAGAAGAAGTAGCACAAAAATTACAAAATTTGGGTTACGAAACAGTGCTTGTTCCTGTACTTTCTTCGGGAGATAAAAATCTTACGAAACCGCTTTATTCTTTAGGAATTGTAGGTGTTTTCACCAAAGACTTAGATGTGGCTTTATTGAATAATGAAATTGATATTGCAGTGCATTCCTTGAAAGATGTCCCTACACTTTTACCCGAAAATTTACAAATTTCTGCAGTTTTAGAAAGGGATTTTCCTCAGGATGTTTTGGTACGGAAATCATCATCAAAATCTAAAAATTTAGCTGAACTAAAAGTCGCAACCAGCAGTTTGAGACGCCGTGCTTTTTGGTTACAACAATTCCCAAATACTGAATTTGCAGATATTCGCGGAAATGTACAAACAAGGCTTCGGAAGTTAGAAGAAGGCGATTTCGATGCTACTATTTTTTCTTTGGCGGGAATCAAACGAATGGAAATGGGGATGGATTATGAGTTTTTAGATTTTATGATTTGTGCTCCAAGTCAAGGTGTGGTTGCTATTGCAAGTAGAAAAGATAATGATAAAATCACTGAAATTTTATCTAAAATCAATCACCACGAAACCGCAATTTGCACCCAAATTGAAAGAGAATTTCTACAAACTTTAGAAGGAGGTTGTACTGCACCAATTGGTGCTTTTGTAGTGATGAAAGGAAACGAAATCCATTTCAGAGGACGATTAAATTCTTTAGATGGGAAAAAATCCATTGAAGTTGATGAAACTTTCACTTGGAACAACAACGAAAATTTTGGAAAACTTTTAGCAGAAAAAATCCTTAAAGATGGAGGAAAAGAAATGATGGAGGAGATTAAGAAAAATTTGATGTGACAAAAAATCGAAACGCTTTCAGGGTTTGAAACCCTGAAAGCGTTGTTAACAAAACAAACTATGAAAATCCTTTTCACCAAAACAGGCATTGAAAAAGAAGTTTCTGAGAAATTGGGAAACAATTTCGATGCTTTTTTTATGGATTTTATTAAAATCGAATTAAAACACTTCGACAAATCAAATTTGCCTAAAAATTTTGAATCGATTTCAACCTTTATTTTCACCAGTAAAAATGCGGTAAAAGGATTTCTATACAACGAGTTGAGATTTAATGGAAATCAAAAAATAGTTTGCGTTGGCAATAAAACTAAAATTTTAGTTGAAAAAAATGGCGGTAAAGTTATGGTTTGTGAAAACAATGCTGAGAAATTAGCCGAAACATTACTTAAAGAAGGAAGCGAAAACTATTTACACTTCTGTGGAAATCTAGCTTTGGATACTCTTGGAAAATCATTAAAAAATTACCAAAAAATAGAAGTCTACGAAACGCAATTGCTTTCACAGAAAATTTCTGAAAATTATGACGCTGTAGTTTTTTTTAGTCCGAGTTCAGTTCGTAGTTTTGCAACGCAGAATTCTTTGGAAGGTAAAAAGATTTTTTCCATTGGCGAAACCACTTCTGATGAAATTAGAAATTTCACTAAAAATGAAATTTACACCAGTGATAGAAATAATTTAGAAGATTTAATTTCAATTGTAAAAACCACAATGTATTAATGTAAAAAGTACATTGTACATATTACATTATACAAAAAAAGTTATGATTAAAAACGACCTATATTTAAAAGCATTACGAGGCGAATCTGTAGAAAGACCACCAGTTTGGATGATGCGACAAGCTGGAAGATTTTTACCAGAATTTCGTGCAATGCGTGATCAATACGATTTTTTCACGCGGTGCCAAACTCCAGAATTGGCTGCTGAAATCACAATAATGCCAATCAAAAGATTTCCTTTGGATGCTGCAATTTTATTTTCGGATATTTTGGTAGTTCCACAAGCAATGGGAATTGATTTCAAAATGAAAGAATCAGTCGGACCTTGGTTAGATACACCAATCCGAACTTTGGAGCAGGTTCAAAATATTGAAATTCCTGATGTTGATGAAACTTTGAGTTATGTTTTCGATGCAATTGAACTTACGTTGCAAAAATTAGACAACGAAATTCCGCTCATTGGTTTTGCAGGTTCACCTTGGACGATTTTGTGCTATTGTGTAGAAGGAAAAGGCAGCAAAACTTTTGATTTGGCGAAGAAATTTTGTTTCCAAAATCCTGAAGCAGCGCATCTTTTACTACAAAAAATTACCGATACTACTATTGCTTATCTAAAAAGAAAAGTTGAAAAAGGAGTTTCTGCAGTGCAAATTTTCGATTCTTGGGGAGGAATGCTTTCTCCAGAAGATTACAACGAATTTTCTTGGAAATATATTCAACAAATCGTGAACGAACTTTCTAAAACTACACATGTTGTGGTTTTCGGGAAAGGATGTTGGTTTGCTTTGGAAGAAATGATGATGAGCCCAGTTTCAGCTTTGGGTGTAGATTGGACGATTACTCCAGAATTTGCGAGAACTTTGACCAATCATAATATGACTTTGCAAGGTAATTTTGATCCTTCAAGATTGTATTCGTCACCAGAAACTATCAAAAAAATGGTAAAACAAATGATTGAGCGTTTCGGCAAAGACAAATACATCGTGAATCTCGGCCACGGAATTTTACCTGATATTCCTATGGAAAATGCAGAAGCATTTGTAAGAGCTGTGGTTGAGTGGAAAAATTAAAACTAAAAACTTAGTTTTAATGTGTTTTTATGAGTATAATCACATTCTATTTTGAATATTTTGAGTACTTTTAAAATTTATTATTTAAAATAAAAACTAATGAAAAATTTATCAATCATTACAATAGTTGCTTTTTCTCTGATTTCTTGTGCTACAACAAAAAAATCATACGATATTTTAGCAAAAAGTGGAAGCAAAACAAATGGCACCATAACATTTTCACAAAAAGGAAATCTTGTAAAAATGGTGATAACTGCCAATAATTTGACTCCTGGTTTGCACGCTGTACATATACACGAAGTTGGTGATTGTTCTGCTCCGGATGCCTCGTCAGCAAAAGGACATTGGAATCCGATGTCGCAAATGCACGGAAAATGGGGCGCTGAACAACATCACAATGGTGATATCGGAAATTTAGATGCAGATGCAAATGGTATTGCAAAATTGACTTTCAATACTGATCATTGGTGTATTGGTTGTTCTGATCCATCTAAAAATATTATCGGAAAGGCAATTATAATTCATGCAGCTAAGGATGATTTTACAACACAACCAACCGGAAATGCAGGAGGTAGAATTGGTTGTATAGAAATTAAATAATTTCTATACAACCAATTTTCAAAATTCATTGATTTAATTTTTAGAAAAAAATTATTGAAGCATTTTTTGTGCTTTTTTCACACCTTCTACCAAAATATCAATTTCTTCGAAAGTATTGTATACTGCAAAACTTGCACGAACTGTACCTGCAATATTGAAAAAATTCATAATTGGTTGCGTGCAATGATGACCAGTTCGCACTGCAATCCCGAGTTTATCGAGAATCATTCCGACATCAGAAGAAATTCCTGCATTTAATAAATTGAAAGAAATTACGCCAATTCTATGCGCTTTTTCGCCGTAAATTTTCAGGTTTTCAATTTCTAACAATTTCTTTTGGGCGTACTCTAATAAAGCATTTTCGTGATTTTGCAAATTTTCGTGACCAATTTTCTTGATAAAATCTACTGCTGTTCCCAAAGCAATATTACCACCAACATTGGGAGTTCCCGCTTCAAATTTGAAAGGTAAATTGGCATAGGTAGTTTTCTCGAAAGAGCAAGTTGCAATCATCTCACCACCACCATGAAAAGGTTGCAGCTTTTCTAAAATTTTTGCTTTCCCATAGAGAATTCCGGTTCCCATAGTTGCATACATTTTGTGCCCCGAAAACACAAAAAAATCACAATCCATTTTTTGTACATCAATTTTGAGATGTGGGACTGATTGTGCTCCGTCTATCACGACAAAAGCATCAGAATTTTTACGGGTTTTCTTAATAATTTCCTCGATATTATTAACAATTCCCAATGCATTGGAAACCTGATTTACAGAGACAACTTTGGTCTTTTCGTTTAGGTTTTTATCTAAAAAATCCAACTGCAAAATTCCGTTTTCATCCATCGGAATGACCTTCAGAATTGCGCCCGTTCTTTCGCAAAGCATTTGCCACGGAACAATGTTGGAATGATGTTCTAGATACGAAACGATGATTTCATCGTCTTTTTTAATAAGATTGGAATTTCCTAAAGCATATGCAATCGTGTTGATACTTTCGGTAGTTCCTCGTGTGAAAATGATTTCGTAATCGTGTTCAGCTCCTATAAATTTCTGAATTTTCTGACGAGAATTTTCCATTTCTTGAGTCGCCAATTGGCTTAAAGTATGGATTCCGCGGTGAACATTGGCGTTGATTTCGGTATAGTATTTTTGCCAAGAATCTAAAACCGACATCGGTTTTTGTGAGGTTGCCGCATTGTCTAAATACACCAAAGGTTTTCCGTTGATTTCTCTACTCAGAATAGGAAATTGGGAACGTATATTTTGTAAATCAAACATTTTTTTTTGCTAAAAAAGTGGAATTTCTAAATCCGTTATTTAGAATGGTTCAAATTTACGGAATTTTTAGCAATAGGGATAGAAGTGGAAATCCTTTTATTTTTTTAGAAAAAAATAAAAGATTGGAACGGATAGCCCGACCTCGCAAATTGCTTGTTGCAGGAAAAGCGATGGAAATTTTGCGAGGGATTGCCCAAATTTTATGTAAAAAAACCAATTAGTACATGACATTTTTCTTCAACCACAAAAGATACAAAAGAAATGATATCTTTTTAAGATATACAAAAGAACCTAAAAGTAAGAACATCAAAGATTTTCAAAATGAAATCTATTGGATTTCAAAGTTTGTAAACTGTTTAAACTCTAAAAATATTTTGGTAAATTTCACTACGTGGAATCTTCAATTTGTGATTAAATTTTTATCAGTACATGACAAAAAAACCACCTAAAAAATTAGATGGTTGGTTTCAATATTTGATCTTAATTTCTAAAAATTTGCTGCTGTATTGTTGGTTTCCTCGGTCAGAACTCTTTTTGCCATTCTGTATTTCGGTCCCCAATAAGAATCATTTAGCGATGAAATCATTACACCTTGTGATGTAGAAGCGTGAATGAATTTGATTTCACCGGTTTCATTGACTTCTTCTACAATTCCTACATGTGAAATTCTTCTGCCATGAGAAAAGAAAACCAGGTCTCCTTTTTGTAAATTTTGTTTGTCTATGCTTTCACCAAGTTGTGCTTGTGCAGCTGCAACTCTTGGTAAATTAAGACCTGCTGCTGTTCCGAAAACGGATAAAACAAATGCAGAACAATCGATCCCATTTCTTGTAGTACCACCAAAACGATAAGGAGTTCCTATGTAAGTTGCGGCTTCGTTTAAAATTTGATCGATGGTTTGTGTGTGTTTGGTGATATCTTTTTTTAGAGAGGCTAATTTGTTAGCCGAACTAGTATTATCCTGACTTTGAAAGCTGCTGATTAATTCTTTTTTTGATTTTTCCAGATCTCTCTCATCAAAAGTATTTACTTTGGCATCTTGTTTGTATAACATCGGTTTAGATGTTACGTATTCGGTAACGCAAGATTGCAGAGACAAAACTAAAAAAGTGAATGATAAAATTTGTAGCGCTTTCTTCTTCATATAAAATTGGGTTACCTGTGAGAAACTATTTTTATTACTAAAATTGCTTCACAAAGATAAAGAACCACAAAAAACTGAGCAGAATTCTGAAATCAGCTCATTGGTATTTTAACATTTTTTAACTTTTTACTAATGAATGTTAATAAAAAATCTTTGTCGTCTCCCTAAATTACAAATTGTAATCCTTTCTTTTTTTAAGAAAAATTAACAATTCTTTCTAGATTTTTAATTAAAAAAACTCTTCTTTTTGAAGTATAAAAAAATCCCGAATTTTTTTTCGGGATTTTTCAGTTTATCTGGTAAATAGTAATTCTCGGTATTTTGTGAGCGGCCACAATTCATCATCTACCATCATTTCCAGCACATCTGAAGCTTCTCTGATGTTATCGAACAATGGTTTCACACTGTTGCAATATTCTTCGGCTTGTTTTTGCGAATCGTGATTGTCTTTGGCTTTGTCTTTAGCAATAATTAATGCTTCTACTCCTAATTTAATTTGGGATACGTTTTTAGAAATATGCTCTATCAAACTCATTTGTTCTTTAGCCAAACCTTTGAATTCTTTGTCCCCAAAAATTTCTTTCAGACCTTTCACGTTTTCTATCAATCTGTTTTGATAATTGAGTGCAGAAGGTATGATGTGATTTCTGGCGATATCTGCCAAAACTCTGGCTTCGATATCAATTACGGTAGAATATTTTTCAAGTTTAATTTCGTTTCTTGCTTCCACTTCACGGTGAGAATAGATTCCTAATTCTTCGTACAATGCTACGAATTTTTTGTCCATTTCTCTTTTCAAAGCTTCTGGAGTGGTTTTCAGATTGTTCAACCCTCGTTTTTTAGCTTCTTTTGCCCAATCATCTGAATAACCATCACCTTCAAACATAATATGTTTAGATTGTTTGATGTATTCTCTGAGTATGTTGAAAATAGCTTCGTCTTTTTTCAGACCTTTCTCTATCAATGCATCTACTTCTTTTTTAAAATCTTTCAATTGTTTTGCAGCAATTGCATTCATAACGGTCATTGCTTCGGCGCAGTTTGCAGAAGAACCAACTGCTCTGATTTCAAATTTATTTCCAGTAAATGCAAATGGTGAAGTTCTGTTACGATCGGTATTATCCAACAAAATTTCAGGAATTTTACCAACAACGTTTAGTTTAAGGTCGGTTTTTTCTTCTGGGGACAATTTTCCGTTGGTTACTTTTTCCAGTTCAGACAAAACACTGAATAACTGTGAACCTATAAACACCGATATAATTGCAGGTGGTGCTTCGTTTGCACCCAATCTGTGATCATTACTTGCAGAAGCAATGCTTGCACGCAACAAATCTGCGTACTCGTGAACTGCTTTTATGGTATTGACAAAAAATGTCAAAAATTGTAAATTTTTCTTAGGATTCTTACCAGGACTCAGCAAATTTTCTCCGGTATCTGTTGCCAAAGACCAGTTGTTGTGTTTCCCGCTTCCATTTACACCAGCAAAAGGTTTCTCGTGCAACAAAATACTGAAATGATGTTTGTGTGCAATTCTCGCCATCACATCCATCAATAATGAATTGTGATCTACGGCAACATTGGCTTCTTCAAACATTGGAGCCAACTCGAACTGATTGGGAGCAACTTCATTGTGTCTGGTTGTTACTGGAATTCCCAACTTCATACACTCAATTTCGAGTTCTTTCATAAAATTCATTACTCTTGTAGGAATAGATCCGAAATAATGATCGTCTAATTGTTGTCCTTTTGCAGGCGAATGTCCGAGCAAAGTTTTACCAGTAAGTACCAAATCTGGTCTTGATTGGTACAAAGCGGAATCTACCAAGAAATATTCTTGTTCCCAACCAAGAGTTGGTACTACTTTGGTTACATTTTTATCAAAATAATGCATCACTTCTGTTGCAGCTTCGTCAACTGCATGCAAAGCTCTTAGCAATGGTGCTTTGTAATCGAGTGTTTCACCAGTATATGAAATAAAAATAGAAGGAATACAAAGCGTAGTTCCCATAATAAAAGCAGGAGAAGTAGGATCCCAAGCTGTGTAACCTCTTGCTTCGAAGGTATTTCTGATTCCACCATTTGGGAAAGATGAAGCGTCTGGTTCCTGCTGAATCAACATTCCGCCAGAAAATCTTTCGATGGCTCTTCCTCCTTCAATTGGCGTGAAAAACGAGTCGTGTTTTTCTGCAGTACTTCCTGTAAGTGGTTGAAACCAGTGTGTATAATGTGTTGCACCTTTAGACAAAGCCCAATCTTTCATAGCAACCGCTACTTGATCTGCAATGTGTCTTTGTATTTTTGATCCTTTTTTTATCGCATCTAATATAGAATTGAATGCTTCTTTGGTCAAATATTCTCTCATAGTTTCTTCAGAGAATACATTGGCACAAAATAGTTCAGATAATTTTGCAGGTACTTCTATCGCATTATCTTTTCTGAAATTTTTAAAAGGCAGTGTTTCTAACGCTTTAAATCTTAATTTTGACATATAACCTATATTTTATTTGGCAAAAATACAAATTATATTATTAAAAAAAATAAATACCCCCAAAATTTTTAGGGTAAATTTAATTTTTATTAAAAAATATGGAGAAATACAAAAATAAAACAGCATTTACCCCAAAGAATTTATTTTTCTAAGTTCATTATTATTAATTAACTTTGCTAGTCAAATTATATGAGATTTCAATTTTCTATAATTCTCAACCTATTACAATAATATAATTATGGCAAATTCACGAGCAAGAGAAACCACCGAAGCAATAGAAAAACTTTATGTAACCATGAGACACCTCTTTTACAGAGGTTTTTTCAAACCTTCTGGAGTTTCAGGAAGTGGTATCAGAAGTTTATTAATGACCATCAATCCGGAAATTTATGGGAGTATGTGTATCCCAAACAAAGTGGAACTCAATGGTTTGATGTATGTATTAGACCGATTACCAGAAGGTATAGAAGAGACCGCATTCATACACCTAACTTCAGACGAAGGCTTTGATAAAGGTAGTTTCGAGCCAATTGTTCCTAAAAAACGTAGAAGAAATTGCTACCGAATAGATGAACACCAAATGAACATAGAAGTTTTGCTTGGTCGTTCAGAAATCTATGATATTCTTACGCACCTCACTTTTTTATTTATTGAAGCCGATAAAATTATGAATTTAGGATTCATAATGGAAGAAGATGGCAGACCAAAACGTGTCTGGAAAATTATAGAAGAAGTTGCAAAAGGCGAGAAAAAAATGAGCCGAAAAGAAAAAGAAGTAGCGCTGATTCACCTCTCATCTCTTCTTGGTAGAACTTTTGATGAAACTTTGGCTGCTTATAACGAATTCGGAGATGACCAAAATCCTGACCGACTTTTCAAAATAATTTATCACCTGGGAAACGTGAGTTACCTGGATTACAAAAATGTTCGTGAGCGCGAGGTACATTTCTCATCTATATTAAGAGAGCGAGTTGGTCACCACTTTTTCGGAGAAAAATGGGCCAAAAAAGTAAAAGAAGTTCTCGTAGAAAACAATTTACAGGAGCGAAATCTACACGTAATTTCCGCGAATATGCATTCGGTGAAAAATATGCTTTTCGCCAATGATGCCCTGAAAAAGAAAGCTTCTAAAGAAGTAGACTATAAACTCTACCAAGAAATTTCTAATAAAAAAGAACTGCAAGACAAAATTTTGGAATTTGCCGAAAGCAAAGGCATGATCTATATAGATGACAAAAGTGGCAGCAATATAGATGTCCAAATAATTGATCTCAGCAAATTGGATCTTAAAAACTCCCCATTTGAAGGCACTAAATTCAAAGGGAATGATGTGATTTTGGTGTTCGATTATGCTTTTGGAGAACAAGCCTACGAAGTGATGGATGAATTACTGAGACCTTACCAAATCGCAGGAAACAACTATAAAATGAATGTGAAATCCATATCAATTATGGGTAAAGCAGGAATTTTGAGTGGCGAAAAAGGCGATATTATGATTCCAACTTCGCATATTTTTGAAGGAACTGCAGACAATTATCCTTTTGATAATGCTCTGAAACTGGCAGATTTCGCAGATAATGAATTGAAGGCTTTTGAAGGCAGTATGATTACCGTTCTCGGAACATCACTCCAAAACAAAGACATTCTCACCTATTTTATGTCCACTTCTTGGAAATCGATTGGTCTAGAAATGGAAGGAGCGCATTACCAAAAAGCAATTCAGGTGGCTTCTAAAATCAGAAAACATATTTCCGAAGATTTATTTGTTTGCTACGCTTATTATGCAAGTGATAATCCGCTGGAAACAGGTTCTACCCTTTCTTCGGGTGGACTTGGTTTAACTGGTGTGAAACCAACCTACCTGATTACGTTACGAATTTTAGAGAAAATTTTCGGTGCTGGAAAATCGAAATAATT
The DNA here is from genome assembly GCA_937876095.1 of uncultured Flavobacteriales bacterium. Classification (GTDB taxonomy): domain Bacteria; phylum Bacteroidota; class Bacteroidia; order Flavobacteriales; family Weeksellaceae; genus CALFIE01. The sequence continues at coordinate 31,415 of CALFIE010000004.1, forward strand.
TTTGTTAAGCACCTAACATTTTTTAATACCACAAAAGATTCAAAAGAATTGACTGTATTTTGGAAGTTCAAAAGTATATAAAAGATAGAAAATCAAAGATTTTCATTAAAAATAATTTCAAAACATCCTCTCATTTTTTTGGGAGGATTTTTTTATTAAAAATTTATAAAAAACCTCAATTTCTTGATTACAAGAATTTTATTAATGACAAAAAATCAATCGGAAAAAGATATTTGTTATATTTGAAAAAATTTAATCAAGTAATGAAGAATATTTTGATGTCGGTTTTTTTGGTGATTTTTGGTTTTGCAACAGCGCAACAAAACGCTTACTACCAGCAACACGCAAAATACCAAATGCAAATTGACGTAGATGTAGCCAATTTCACCTATCACGGAACGCAACAAATTGAGTACACCAACAATTCACCAGATGAATTATCGGTAGTGTATTTTCATTTGTATTGGAATGCCTTCAAACCCAATTCTATGATGGATCAGCGTGTGCAAAACCAAGGCGAAAATGCAGACCGAAGATTGGTAACCATGATCGATGGAAAATTATCTTCAAGATTATCCCAAATCCCAAAAAACGAAGAAGGAAACCAACAAATCAATTGGATCAAGCAAAACGGCAAAATCCTGAAAACCGAATTGCAAGAAACCATTTTGAAAGTCTATCTTAATGAACCAATAAAAGCCAATTCTACCACCCAATTTTCTATGGATTGGGATGCAACCATCCCGAAACAAATTCGAAGAAGCGGCAGAAACAACAAAGAAGGAGTAGATATGACTATGACGCAATGGTTTCCAAAAATTGCAGAATACGATTATGATGGTTGGGCAACTTTTGATTATGTTGGTAGAGAATTTCACGCACCATTTTCAGATTTTGATGTCATTATTAAAATGGATAAAAATTATGTAATCGGAGCAGGTGGAACTCTTGAAAACCCTAATGAAGTTAAAGGTTACAGCGAAAAATCCAACATAAAATCTGACCAAAATAGCAAAGCAACTTGGCATTTCACCGCAAAAAATATGCTCGATTTTGCGTGGGCTGCAGATCGTGATTATTCGGTAGAGAAATTCACGGTTTTAGATGGTCCCGAAGTTTTTTTGGTTTACCAAAAATCTGATAAAACCAAATTTTGGGCAGAAACCAAACCCTATATTACAAAATATTTCCAACTGATGAATGCTAAATTTGGGAGATATGTGTACCCAAGTTATGCCTTCATACAAGGTGGAGACGGAGGTATGGAATACGGAATGTGCACCATGGTTTTGGGTGAAGCAAAAGCTTTGCAAGATTTGTGTGGATTGATGTTTCACGAAGGTTCGCACTCTTGGTACCAACAGATGTTAGCAACCAACGAAAGTATGAAACCTTGGTTAGACGAAGGTTTTACCAGTTATGCAGAATCGTATGTGATGAATCAACTATTTCCACCAGCTGAAGCATTGCCAAATCCTTTCATCAATAGTATTACCAATTACCAAAATTTTGTAAAATCTGGCAAAGAAGAACCTGCCGTTTGGTTAGGTGATCATCACGACAACGGATCTGCCTATTCTGTAGCATCTTACACCAAAGGTGAACTCTATTTGGTGCAATTGGGCTATATCGTAGGTGAAGACAATTTATCTAAAATTTTGAAAAAATATTATGAAGATTGGCACCTCAAACATCCTACAGATCGAGATTTTTTGCATATTGCACAACAAATTTCAGGTATGGACTTGAAATGGTTTCATCACTATTGGATCAGCACCACCAAAACCATAGATTACGCCATCAAAAACACGCAATTTTTAGATAATTCTACCATCATTACTTTAGAAAACAAAGGGCAAATTCCGATGCCGATTGATTTTTCTGTTCTTACCAAAGACAACAAAGTAATCACCTATCATATCCCGATGAATATGACGCATACTTTGAAAGAAAAAGACATCTACGGAAATTTCATAACATTGCCCTATTGGAATTGGACTGCCAAAGAATACCAAATCACTGTTCCGTACAAAAAATCGGAGATTGCCGTTTTAGGAATCGACTTTTCACAAAGATTGGCAGATGTAAATCCAGAAAATAATTTCTTGGAGGTGAAATAAATTTTCAAAATATTAATTAAAAAATCACAGGGATTTAGATGACTTCAATCGTAATCAACATAGGGAACACCAACATCAGATTTGGATTATTTGATGATGAAAACTGCGATATTTCTTGGGTAATCAATACCAAACCATACCGTACTCAAGACGAATTGTACGTGCAATTTCTGATGCTTTACCAATCCTACAAAATTGAGGAACAAAAAATTGATAAAGTAATCATAGGTTCGGTAGTTCCGCAACTTACACACGATGTGAGCAAAGCTGTACAAAGAATTCACGGCGTAAAACCCATTATTGTAGATAGAAATTCACCTTCTGAAGTAGAAGCGAAATCTAAACAAATGGGAACCGATATTTATGCCAATTTGGTTGCAGCACACCATTTATATCCAGGTAAGAAAAAAATTGTGTTAGATTTTGGTACAGCTCTCACTGCAAGTTGCATCGCAGAAAATGGCGAAACTTTGGGTGTAATTATCGCACCAGGAATCATCACTTCATTGAATTCCTTAATTCATGATACCGCGCAATTGCCAGAAATTGAATTGGTAAAACCCAAAACTGTTTTGGGATTAGATACCGTTTCTTGTATGCAAAGTGGTATGGTTTACGGATTTTTGGGAATGGTAGAAGGTTTTATAGACCGCATCAATGAGGAGGTGAAATCTGACTGTTTCGTAGTTGCAACAGGTGGTGTATCTCACGTTTACAAACCTTTGACACAGAAAATTCACGTTGCAGACCGATTACATACACTTAAAGGATTGTATTTTCTTGGAAAAGATGCCTAATTTTTCTTTATTAGTAAAAAATTGATAATTTTTAATTATTTTTACTTTACAAAACCCATTATTTTGATTAAAAAAATAGGATTTTTTTTGCTGCTATTTTTCTTGAACACCACTTTTGCACAACAAAATAATGAGTTCAAGAGAGTGAAGTCGTATTTTGATTATCAACGATTTATGTTGAGCAACGAATTCGAAAAAAAATGGAAAGAACTACAAAATGAAGAAGAAAAGACACAACTGAAACAGGAGTTTTCTAATTATGTTGTAAAACTAGACAGTATTGAAAACACCGCTTCTATTGTTGCTCTGATTACCGTAAAAAACAGGGAAACCTTATCAGAAATATCTTCACGAGAAACCATTTTGCCAGAAACCAGACTTGAAAATCCCAGCAAAAAATTGTTAGAATCACCTGCAACTTATCCTGGTGGTTTTGATCAAATGCGAAAACAAATTTCCGATTTGTTCTATACAGAATGTGTACTTACCAATGAAAAAATTCTGAAAACCAGTGTGGTTTTCGTAGTCGAAAAAGACGGACACATCTCTTCGGTAAAAGCAGAAGGCGAGAATCTCAGTTTCAATCGGCAAGCAGAAATTGCATTGTATATGCTCCCCGATAAATTTTCACCAGCAACTTTACAAGGAAATCCAGTTCGATTTCGATATCTATTACCGCTTTCTATGACTTTTGATTAGCCTTATTTTACCAAATTTTTTTGAAAATGTTTACAGACGAGTATTATATGAAGTTGGCACTTCAAGAAGCGGAAGTTGCCTTAGAAAAAGACGAAGTTCCTATTGGTTGCGTCATTGTTTCTAACAATCGAGTGATTGCAAGAGCGCACAATCTTACCCAAACTTTAAATGATGTAACTGCACATGCAGAAATGCAAGCCATCACTTCGGCTGCCAATTTTTTGGGCGGAAAATATTTACAAAACTGTACGCTGTATGTTACGCTGGAACCATGTGTAATGTGTTGTGGTGCGCTGAATTGGTCGCAAATTACCAAAGTAGTAATTGGTGCAACAGACGAAAAACGTGGCTACATCAATAAAAATCTTTCGTTGCACCCAAAAAGCAAATTGGTTTCAGGAATTTTAGAGAAAGAATGTTCAGACATTTTGGTGAAATTCTTTCAATCAAAAAGGTAAATTGGTACAAGTTTTTTTAATCATATAAAAAATCCCTCCAAAATTTTGGAGGGATTTATATCTTTTATTTAAGATAATGTTTTATTCTTCAGTAGATTTCTCTTCGGTAGTTGGAACTAGAGGAGATTGATCTTTCACTTCTTCCGCTTCAACTTCATCTTCATCATCTTCTACTACAGCACCACCTTTCATTGCATTTCTAGACATCTTCACAGCAACAACTACTGCATTATCTGGATGCATAAAAGAATAATTGGTAGTTTTGATATCTCCAACATATAATTTGTTACCAATTTTAAGTGGAGTAACATCAATCACTACTTCATCTGGTAAATTAGCAGGAAGCGCTTTTAATCTTAATTTTCTGAAAGATTGACGTAATGCTCCACCTGCAACAACACCTTTTGATCTACCGATCAATCTTACTGGAACTTCCATAACTACTGGTTTATCAGCAGAAAGTTGATAAAAGTCAACGTGCAAAATTTTGTCTGTAATTGGGTGAAACTGAATATCCTGAAGTACTGCAGGAATAGTAACGCCATTTAGCTCAATAGAAACTGTGTGTGCTTCAGGAGTGTATACCAAATCTTTGAAAGATTTTTCTTCGGTAGAAAAATTCAACGTTTCGGTTCCTCCGTAAACAACACAAGGAACTAGTTCAGCATCGCGTAGAGCTTTTGTAGATTTTTTGCCCACGCTTTCTCTTTTTGTGCCTTGAATTGTAATAGATTTCATTTATAAAATTTTAAGGTTGCAAAGATATACATTTTTTTGAAAAAATGTAGCGTATTTTTCTGAAAAATTGCAATGGAAATCAAGCAATTCCGATTTGGTAATGCTTAGCTAATTTATAGGTGTTTAAACTTGCTTCAATGCCAAAATTTTATCTACAATTATTTGGGCCAATTTTTCTTTGCTTTGATGAGTCCAACCTGCAATATGCGGCGTTACAATTGCTTTATCTGAATGCAGCAGGAATTCTAAATCACTGTTTTTTTCATCAATTTGTTCAAAAGAAGCTTTCTCATATTCCAAAACATCTAAACAAGCTCCTTTAATTTTTCCTGATTTAATCGCTTCAACTAAATTTTTAGTTTTAATATTTTTTCCTCTTGCTGTATTGATGAGATAGAAGTTTCTTTGCATTTCTGCAATAAATTTTGCATCTATCAAATTGGTGGTTTCTGGAGTCAAAGGAACATGCAAACTCAAAACATCTGCTTGGTTTTTCAAATCTTGTAGCGAGACTTGTGTCGCAAATTGATCTTCTAGATTTGGCAGAATATCATAAAAAATAACTTTGCATCCAAAACCCGAAAGTCTTTTTGCTACTGCTTTTCCCATATTTCCGTAGCCAATAATTCCGAAGGTTTTCCCTAATAATTCGTCGCCACGATTTTCCTCGCGTTTCCAAATCCCTTCTCTTACTTCATTTGCAGCTACGAATAAGCGATTCATCAACACCAGCAACATTCCCAAAACGTGTTCTGCAACAGCGTCGCGATTTCCTTCTGGTGAATTGATTAGTTCTATCCCAATTTCTTTTGCTGCTTCAACGTCAATATTTTCCATTCCTGCTCCAACTCGGGCAATAAATTTCAAATTTTTGGCGTGCTGCAGGAAATTTTTATCCAATGGAATTCTACTTCTGATAATGATTCCGTCGTAATTCCCAATTTTTTGCAATACTTCTTCGTAGCTTGAAGTCACATCTTCATCTACCACAAATCCATTCGCAAGCAATTGCTCTGTAATTAATGGATGATTGTGGTCTAATTGCAGAATTTTCATAGGGTAATTTTCATCAAAAAAAATAATTTTGACTGCAAAATTTATTGAAAAAGTTTTTTCAGTTCAGTTGCATCTGCAGGTTTCATTCTACCGGACAAAACGAGTGAAACTTCTTTTCGTCTTTGCGCAGCTGCAAAACGCTCTTTCTCGAGTTCAGTTTCTGGCTCCAATTGAGGAATTGGGACCGGTTTGTTGAATTCGTCTACCGCAACAAAGGTATAAATACCTTCATTGGTATGGGTTTTTACTTGATTGATGGGATCATCTAACCAAACGTCTACATAAATTTCCATAGAGGTTGAAAACGCACGAGAAACTTTGGATTCCAGCACAACAATTCCACCTTCTGGAATTGGGTGGTTAAAAGAAACGTGGTTTACAGAAGCGGTAACAACTCTACGCTCGCAATGTCTGGCTGCGGAAATAGAAGCACACCTGTCCATTTTTGCAAGCAATTCTCCACCAAAAAGATTTCTGAGCGAATTGGTCTCATTAGGCAGCACGATGTTGGTCATAATCGTGAGAGAATCACTTGGTTTTTTGCTCTGTTCCATTTTTTGGGGTAATTTCTTGGGTGTTATTAGTCGTAACTGTGGTTTTTTCGGTAGTCACTTTTTTCATTTTCAAAGAATTGATCTTAAGTGAATCTACTACCTGTTTTTGGCTGGTTGCAGGTGAAGTTGGCTCAATTCTATGGGTTGCGTTTTTCACAGAAAAATCCCAAACTGATTTTTTTCCAAATAATTTTTCCTGATTGGTAATTCCGAGATAAATAAGACCAAGAATAGGCACTATTAATAGGAAAATCCAAAGTATAGAATTGTTAAACGTGTAACTTTTGTTATTGTTTTTATGCTTGCTGGTAATTTTCGCTTCAGAATTTAATTTTTTCAATTGAATTTCTTCTAAACCAAAAAAATCAGATTTTACCTCTAAATTAGGACTGCTTATAAGTTTGATTCCTTCTTCTGTAGCTGTGAAATCACCCAAATTAGGCAAGTGAATTTTTCCCTTTTTCTGCAACTCCTCTTTCCATTTTGCGACTTCTTCTTTTATTTTGAATTGTACCACAAATAAGTTTTCGCTAGATTTTTCTGCAATAAATTTTGCCAAACTATTGTTATACACATCTTGCTTTTCTTCAAAAATAAATTCTTGTTTTGGCGGCATCATTTTGCCTTGCTCCACATCTAACTTTGCAGAAGTTGTGTGTAAAGTAAGTACCCCAAAATCTGACAATTCTACCGAATTGTTTTCTTGTAAATAATTTGCGATATAGGTGGAAAGATTCATAATGCACAAATTTAAGATTTTTTATCTGAAACCAAAAAAAAGACCACCTCCTAAAAAGCAGTCCAATTATCTTGTAAATTAGGTTTCTTTTATTTTTTGAACTTCAACACTTCTAATTCTGAACCATTAGCAATAGAAACAATGTAATTTCCTGTTTGATTTACTTGTAAATCTATTGGGTTTTCTGTTGCTTTCATGATGCTGGATTGCAGTAATCTACCATTCATATCATACACAGAAATTGTCAAATTTCCTTTTTTGTTGGTGTATAATTTCCCTGCTGAAACCACCGATTTCGTTTGCAATTTGGTGAGATCTGACAAACCAAGAGTTGCAATAGTAACAGCACTCCAACCAGTTGCTCCAGCTGAAGCTGTTTGATCAGATGTTTGTGTTCCTGCATTATTATTATAAATAAAATTCATATTATTAATCGTGGTACCTGCATTATAAAATGACGCCAAATTAATACTATAAGTATAATTTCCACTTCCATCTGGACCCGTCATCAAAGTTCCAGGCCATGCTCCAGTTGGATTTGTAAATAGAGTTTGTGTATTATCAGTCGTATTTATCCATGTATAAAGATAAACAGGAGTTGAACTAAATCCATTTGCTGGGAATTTAGTATTAAATGTAACCGTATTTCCTGAAATTGAAATGGTTGTTTGTGCATTTACCACTATAAAAGTAGTAAACAAAATAAAAATTGATATAAATTTTTTCATAATAATAGTTAGTTAATGATATAACAAATCTACTATCTTTTTTAATAAAAACCAGAACTTTTTACAATTATTTATTCTACAATTCCCAAGTTATCCCAAACATAAAATTAATGCCTGCTTGTGAATAATAATAGGGAGAACTATCCCAGACAAAACCATTACTCACATATCTTTTATTAAAAATATTATTCAATAAAAATTTGAAAGCAAGACTAGATTTTTCAAAATTGAGTGCGTATTTTACATTGAAATCGGTCAAGAAATAGCTTGGTAAATGCAATTCTGTGTTGTTCGTGTTATCTAAGTATTGCCTCGAAATATATTGATTTTGCAGCCCAATTTCGAAACTTTTGGTTGGTTGATAATGAATTAAGAAATTTCCTATAAAATTAGGCGAAAACGAAATTGTAGTATCTCCCAGATTTTCGATACCAGTAGAAGTTTCTTTTTTAAAATCGATGTTTTTATTTTGACTAAAGGTAACATTGCCAGAAAGTTGTACTTTTTCTGAAATTTTTGCAAGAGCTCCCAGTTCCAAACCACTTCGGTACGATTTCCCAGAATTGGTTCTGATGAATTCTCCAACTTGGTTAATTTGTCCACTCAAAACCAACTGATTCAGGTAATACATATAATAGGCGTTCGCAGAAATCTGAAAAATCCCCCAATTTTTCTCTAATCCCACTTCGAAATCGTGTAATTTTTCTGCTTGAGTTTCTGAATTCGCAACCAAATCGTCTCTATTCGGTTCACGATGTGCGTGTGCATAAGACACAAAGATTTTACCTCCAGAAATTCGAAAATTAGCTCCAAATTTTGGATTGAAAAACAGCCATTTTTTTCGCATATCTATTCCGTCATCACCATTTTGTAGGAGCCACGTTTTGTAATCTAAATTACGCAGTTGTAAATCTCCAAAAAACTCTACATTTTTCAAACTGAAAATGGCTTTTATAAATCCTGAAACTTCGTTTTTCAGAGCATTGTTTCGGTAATATTCGTGCTCTACAATTTGTGGAAAATCTACACCTGAAACATTCCCGAAATGTCTCCCAAAATATTGATTGGCAACCAAGCCTGCATTCAAATTCCAACGTTCAAACTTCCCAAAAAGATTAGAAACAAAGCCATGAAAATCATTATCTAGCCATTTTTTTCTAATGAAATCTGCATACACTTCACTTCCTTGGTTTGGCAAATTATATTTGGCAAAAGAATCACCTTGTTTATAGTTTTCATAGTAACCTTTTCCTTTGGTATAATGAAAAGTGGTTTCCAAATTCCAGTTTTTATTAAAATTCTGCCGCCACAACAATTGATAATGATTTTGGTGGTAATTATCGGTTTCATTGTTGTAATAACCAATAATATTCTCCCAATTTGCGTCGTAAATTGCACCAGAATAGTTCATTTTTGGGTTGGTTTCCCAAGTTGTTTTATCAATCCCGTTCCAAGCTTGGTAGGTTTTTTCTTTTCCACCAAAAGCCATTAATCTAATTTTGGTGTTTTTTCCTTCAAAAAGAGCCGTAAAATTATATGAATCTAGGTTAGAAAAAGCACGGTCTATATAACCATCTGAATGTATTTTGGAATACCGAGCCAAAACCGAAAGTCGATTGTTCCAAAACTTCCCAGAATTGATTTCTGCTCCATATTTATAAGTATTGAAAGAGCCAAAACTGTCATCGGTACGAACTGAAAATTGTTCAGATGGATTTTTAGAAAGTATATTTACACTCGCTCCAAAAGACGAAACTCCGTTGCTTGAAGTTCCTACACCTCTTTGTAATACAATATTAGAAGCCGAACTTGCCAAATCTGGCACATCTACAAAATACGTTCCCTGACTTTCAGAATCGTTGTAAGGGACTCCATTCATCATCACATTGATTCCGTTTCCACCAACTCCACGAATTCTGAAACCAGTATATCCTACTCCATTTCCCGCATCTGAAGTGGTTGTGACCGACGTTTGATTTTTGAGCAAAATCGGCAAATCTTGCCCCAAATTTTTGTAGTCTAAATCTCGTTGAACATTGATGATTTCTTTGGCAACAGGAAGTCTTTTGGTAAAATTGACAGCTTCTATTTGTTGCTCTGCAATAGTGTCTTTCTTGGTTTGTGCAAAATTTGCAACTGGACTCAGACAAAGTCCTAAAAAAACAAATCCTTTCATTCTTTTAAATTTTTTTTAATTAAAAATTAATTGAACAAAAGGGGAAATAAGATTAAATATTTTTGCGAAGAATTTCACAAATTTCCCTTAACAACATTACTTGTTCAGGTTCTTTGGGTATAATCTCAGCCTTTCACAGCACCCCTTTTTCTGTGGCAAATATACGTGTTTTTACCAATAAGTAATGACCCAAAATCTGTATCTAAATTCCTGAAAATACGGTTTTGAATAACCATAGTGTTATATATAGATAAATTGCATACAATTCATACAAATTCTTAATGATTTTTTGCAATAAAAACGCTAAAATTTTGTAATTTTGGAAACCATTTAAACTATCATTTAATCTTTATAAAAAATTGGAATATGACTTTTGACATTGACATGATTAAGAAAGTGTATGAGCGCTATCCTGAAAGAGTGGAAGCAGCTAGAAAAGCGGTTGGAAAACCGTTAACACTTTCCGAAAAAATTCTTTACACACATCTTTGGGAAGGAAATGCTTCTCAAAATTATGAAAGAGGAAACTCCTACGTAGATTTTGCTCCAGACAGAGTTGCTATGCAAGATGCAACCGCACAAATGGCGCTACTACAATTTATGCAAGCAGGCAAATCCAAAGTTGCCGTTCCTTCTACTGCACACGCAGATCACCTAATACAAGCAAAAATTGGTGCAGATAAAGATCTACAAGAAGGTCTTAATAAAAATAACGAAGTTTTCAATTTTTTAAGTTCCGTTTGTGACAAATATGGAATTGGTTTCTGGAAACCAGGTGCAGGTATTATACACCAAGTAGTTTTAGAAAATTATGCATTTCCTGGTGGAATGATGATTGGTACCGACTCCCACACTGTAAATGCAGGTGGTTTAGGTATGGTTGCAATTGGTGTTGGTGGTGCAGATGCTGTAGATGTAATGGCAGGAATGGCTTGGGAACTGAAAATGCCAAAACTAATTGGGATAAAACTTACTGGCAAATTAAGTGGGTGGACTTCTGCAAAAGATGTTATCCTAAAAGTTGCCGGAATCCTTACTGTAAAAGGTGGTACTGGTTGTATCGTTGAATATTTCGGCGAAGGAGCCAAATCTCTTTCTGCAACCGGTAAAGGTACTATTTGTAATATGGGTGCCGAAATTGGTGCTACTACTTCTACTTTCGGTTACGATGATTCTATGCGTAGATATCTTGCTGCAACTGGCAGACAAGACGTTGTAGATGCTGCCGATAAAATTGCGGAACATTTAACTGGGGATGATGAAGTATATGCACACCCAGAAAATTATTTTGATCAAGTAATTGAAATTAATTTATCTGAATTAACGCCGCATCTTAACGGACCATTCACTCCAGATTTGGCAACTCCAGTTTCTGAATTTAAAGAAAAAGCCATTAAAAACGATTGGCCTTTGGATATTGAATGGGCGCTTATTGGTTCTTGTACCAATTCGTCTTACGAAGATTTGGCTAGAGCTGCTTCTATTGTAGAAGACGCTGTTGCAAAAGGCGTGAAACCAAAAGCAATTTTAGGAATCAATCCAGGTTCGGAACAAGTACGATATACTGCTGAAAGAGATGGATTAATTGATACCTTCAAAAAATTTGAAAACGCAAGGATTTTCACCAATGCTTGTGGACCTTGTATTGGACAATGGGACAGAGCAGGTGCAGAAAAACAAGAAAAAAACTCCATCATACATTCATTCAACAGAAATTTTGCAAAAAGAGCAGATGGAAATCCTAACACACACGCTTTTGTAGCTTCACCAGAAATGGTTGCTGCAGTAGCAATTTCAGGAAGGTTAGATTTTAATCCGATTACCGATACACTTACCAACCAAAATGGTGAACAAATAAAACTGAACGAACCAAAAGGTGACGAATTACCAACCAAAGGTTTCGCTGTGGACGATAATGGTTACCAAGCTCCTGCTGAAGATGGTTCCAAAGTTCAGGTTAATGTAAGCCCTACTTCGGATCGTTTGCAATTATTAGAACCTTTCAAACCTTGGGACGGCAAAAATATTTCTGGCGCAAAATTATTAATCAAAGCGCAAGGAAAATGTACTACTGACCATATTTCTATGGCAGGACCGTGGTTGAAATACAGAGGACATCTAGATAATATTTCTAATAACATGTTGATTGGCGCAGTAAACGCCTACAATATGGAAACTAACAAAGTGAAAAATGGTTTAACTGGTGAATTTGGTGAAGTTCCTGCTGTTGCAAGAGCATACAAAGCAGCTGGTGTTCCTTCTATTGTAGTTGGTGACCAAAATTATGGGGAAGGTTCTTCTAGAGAACACGCAGCTATGGAACCGAGACATCTTGGTGTAAGTGCTGTTTTGGTGAAATCTTTCGCAAGAATCCACGAAACCAACCTGAAAAAACAAGGAATGTTAGCACTTACTTTCGCTAATCCTGAAGATTATGATAAAATTCAGGAAGATGATGTGGTGAACTTCTTAGACTTAGATCAATTTGCTCCTGGTAAACAATTGACCATAGAATTCATCCACAAAGATGGCAGCAAAGATGTTATTTTTGCAAATCATACCTACAACGAACAACAAATTGGATGGTTCAGAGCAGGTTCTGCACTCAATTTGATTGCAGCTGAAGCCGCAAAAAATGCCTAACATTTTTTAAATAAATATGCAAAACCGTTCAAGAAATTGAGCGGTTTTTTTTCTAATAAGATGTTTTAGATACATCTGATTTGAATTCACTGATTAATAAATTTGAAACTAAATAATTTTCACATCAATAAATTTAGTATAATTGTAAGATTGTTTTATTTGGATTTTTATATGCTTATACATAGGCGCAAAAAGATTTATTAATAATTATAACACGTCTTTACATAACTGTAAACCAGACGATTTTGCCTGATTTTAGGATTAATAAGCTACAGAGCCAAAAAATAAAAACATAAAACTAACCACTAATTATACCTGGTAAAAGATATTTTTTATGAAACACAAATTCGCTTTTTTCTTAGTTATATTTTTGTTTTTTTCTAAGAATTATTCTCAAAATTATAAACCACTAGATACAGCAGATTATGCTGAACGTAAGTTATTCCTAAAGTCTTTTGAAGAAAACAACGAGATATTAATAAAAAGTCTGAAACAGAAGTACGATTCTGAAACAGGAAGTGAACTATCAAAATTCTATAAAGAATTTCAAAAAAGTTTTGAAAAAGAAGTAAAAAACAAAGATTTTACTTTTACGTCTCCCTTTGATAAAAAAATTGCAAAAATTATTTCGGAACTCAAAAAATCTAATCCCCAAATTCCCAATAATTTAAAAGTTCTGGTTGCAAGAGACAACACTCCGAATGCATTTTGTCTTGCAGACGGAACTTTTATAGTAAATATGGGGCTGTTCAATTGGTTAGAAAACGAAGGACAAATCGCAAGTGTACTCTCTCACGAATTAGGTCACAAAATATTAGAACACACCCTAAAATCTTTACTGAAAGGGGTAGATGAAAAAAAATTGGATAAATCTGCAGTAGAAAACATAAGAGAAATAAATGTAAATAAGTCCCAAAAAGCATTTGATATTGTGAATAACAGATTTTACAAAAAAGGGATTGAAAAACGCAAAAATGAAATATCTGCAGATTCTATAGGGTATGTTTTGTACAGAAATTCTGGGTATCAAAAATCTGAATACATAAATGCGCTGAAAAATTTAAATGAATTTGACACCATTTCACCAAGAGAACTGAAGATTACAACCTACAAAAAAATATTTGAGATCCCAAAACAACCATTTAAAGATAAATGGCTGAAAAAAGAAGATTTCTCATTATATAATTACAATTTCTACAAAGAAAAACTAGACAAAGACTCGCTATCTACACATCCTGAATTGGTAAAGAGAATGAACGTTTTGAGTAACTATTTTGTAGAACTAAAAAATCAGGAGAAACCAAAAGAAGCCGACGAAGATTTTAAAAATCTACAAATTATTGCACAAAAAGAAATATTACCTAATTTTTATCATGACGAAGAATATGGAGCCGGGATTTATGTAGCCTTACAATTTTTGCAAGATAATGAAGACGAGGAATACTACAAAGCTTGGCTCGGAAAGTGTTTTGAGAAAATTTACACCGCCAGAAAAAACTACAATCTAAATCGGTATTTGGATCGGGTAGATCCCAAAAATCAAAGCGAAAGCTACCAACAATTTCTTAATTTTATGTGGAATCTAAGTATGGATGAAATAAAAAATATTTCAGATTTCTACAACAATAAAGGGACTTAGCAAAAGTCCCTTTTTATCTGTTAATAATTTAAACGTTCCAGTCTTATTTTATTAAATTTCTCTTTTTCGTTATATTCTCTGAGCAGTATATACCCTTCTTTCGCCACATAAGGAATTACAACATAGTTGTCTTTTTCAGAAATTTGTATTTTTTCTTGTTTAAATTTTCCATCAATTAAAGTATTGATGAAAAGATTCCAGTTTTTTTCTTTGGTTTTTTCGTCTTTTTGTAAATCTCTGTAGAAGAAAACCACGTCTTTTCCGTCATTAAGATACTGAGAGAACAAATAATCTGAATTGGTTGCCCATTTTGTTTTTTCTTTCTCAAAGATTTTCACTTCTTTTAGATTAAAATCTTTATCAGTGAATGCGTATACCAAATCTGTAGTTTTAGGAGCATTGTATTGTCCTTCTGGTTTGTATTTTTCCATCAGAATTCCTACACTTCCATCTTTCATGAAAAATAGATCCCTTGTTAAAAGATAATAACCGCTTTCTACACCACCATCATCAGAAATTTTAGGAATAAATTTAGAAAAATCTGGTTTGAAATTTATAAAACCTGAACTTATTGAAAAATCAGTTCTATTAATTACCATTCTGGCAAAACCTCTATTAAAACTGAAAGGGAAATTATAACCCACCATTACTATTTTATCATCAAATGTCTTATCATTATTTAAAGACCTGTAATTAGCATAAAAATGGGTAATGTTATCTAAAGTAGTGGTAGAAAAATCGGTGATTCTTTTGTTAGAAATTTCTTTCCCTGTATTAATATCTAATATTAATAAATTAAATGTGGTATCACTTTTGGCAGCCTTCTTCATAATAGCATAGATGTATTTATCATCTTTTTCTATTATATTTATTGATTCGCTGTTTTTTTTGTCACCATTAGTATTGTACTTATAATTCCAAAGCAGTTTTTTGTTTTCGTCAAAACGCGATAGGTTATCATTATTAGTATATTTACCGTAATCATCATATTCAAAAACCAAATAACCACCTTCTTTTATATCGTACACAAAAGAGTTGTAATTAAATCCTTTCTCTTTTTTCTCCGCTCGATTTTCTTTTCGCTCTTCTTTGAAAGATTTTGGCTGATCAATTTCTTTGAATTTACCATTATCATAATCATAATAAATTTTTTGTTATGGTATTGGTTGCCAAATCGATCTCCATAGATCGGGGTACAAATGCCTCTCTATTCTTTACACCAGAATAATCAGGAGTAGGATATAAAATTAATTTTTTATTAAAATCTATGTAGCCAAAGTAATCTTGCGCAGTAATATCTCCTTCGAATTCTTTATTAGCAACAGGATTTAGGTTTTTATCAAGAATTACATATTCAAATTTTTTGGTTTTATCACCAGATTTTCCGTAACCGTAAATTGCAATATAGCCATAGAGATTTTTATTTTCATCAAATAAAGCATTGAAGCCTAAGTAATCTCCTTTCGCAAGAGTAAATAAGTCTTGAGTTTGAGCAGTAAAAAATAGGTTTACAAAAACGAAAACCAACAAAGAAATTTTTTTCATAGTATTTTTTTAAGTATCCTAAAATTAACAAAAAATTGTCAAATAGGTAGAAAATAATCATCAAAAAAAATAAATGAAAATATAAATATTTATTTTTAAGGAAAAAAGAAGTTACTCTTCTCTAGAAATTGTGCTTTCGGTTTCGGTACCTGCAAAATATTCTTGATACAAAACATAAATCATGGCATTCCAAAACGGAAAGGTAAATAGAAATCCTACCAAAGTAAGCAAACCAAAGTATTTGAATAAGAAAGATACCATCACTGCAACAAAAATGGGCACAAAATGCGATTTCAGAGCTTGTATAGAAAGTGGTATGATTTCAAAAATTCTCTTGTTCTGAAAAAACATAAGCGGAGCTGCAAACAAAGTGATAAAAACCCAAACAATTCCCAAAACGAATGTTGCATTGGCATAAAAAGCAATCATTTGCCAAAACAATCCATAACCGAAATATTTAAAAAATTCCAGCCCCAAAAATCCTGCAAATAAATCGTTGAACTCAGGTTGTTCTTTCTGATCTATTTTCCTAAAAATTTTGTAAAAACCAATATTCATTGGGAATAGTGCAGCAGAAACCAGCAACAAAATATACGTAAGATATTGCACTTCTTTTTTTACAGCTAACAGCATAAATTGCTTGTTGTATTCCATAGGATTGGTCAAAAGCAATTTTGAAATCTTCAAATACTCTTCTAACAAACCAAATTGAGTTACAAAATGATAAAGAACAATAGAAAAAATAGAAAAACACATAACTGAAGCCAAAAATTGATACCAAAGTGTTTTGCTCCAATACTTGAACGCATTTTTCAGAATCATATCTATCGCCGAATTAGTCGGAATCGTATTTTGCATTTCAAAAATTTTGACAAAAATAGGCAAACCAATTCTAGAACAAAAGTAAAAACCATCATTATTTGTATAAAAATTTTGCTACGTTGTTGTTTTTTTCAAAAAAATAAAAGCTTTGAAATCTTCAACCTTAATACTGTATTATGATAAAAAAATGATTGATTCTTTGACTTTTTGTAAAGAATAATCGTCATCAAAAAAATTAATCTCCAAAAAATAGCTATTTTTGTATTATGTTTAAAAACAAAAATCTACATTTCGAAAAAATGGATAAACTCTCTACAAAAGGGATCCCCTATTTTTTTTTGATAGATTTTTTAATGGAAAACATTGTGATTCTAACCGAAAATGAGTTGCAATCTGAAGAGGTGCTGATAGAATTTCCGAATTTTACCAACAAAAATGAGGTGTTTTCTGTTCCAAAAAAGGTAGATTTACAGAGTTTTCCGCAGAGCAAGAAAATGTATGAAGCAGGATTTAATTTGGTACAGAAAAACTTGCAATTAGGGAACTCCTATCTAGTAAATTACACTTGCAAAACACCTATAGAAACCAATTTGACCTTAGAAGAGATTTTTTATCTTTCGCAAGCAAAATACAAGGTGAAATATAAAAATGAATTTGTTTTTTTCTCACCAGAAACTTTCATAGAAATTATAGATGAAAAAATATACACTCATCCTATGAAAGGAACTATAGATGCTGCAAAACCAAATGCAATAGAACTTCTAAAAAATGATGTGAAAGAAAAAGCAGAACATTTCACAGTGGTAGATTTGCTAAGAAATGACTTGAGTATGGTTGCAGACGAGGTACAATTAGATGAATTTCAGCGAATTGATTACCTGAAAACAAAACAAAAAAACCTCTATGCTATGAGTTCTGAAATTTCTGGTACCTTGAAACCAGATTTTCGGCATAAAATTGGTAGCATTATGCAAGCACTGCTTCCTGCAGGAAGCATTTTGGGAGCGCCAAAACCAAAAACGCTAGAAATCATACTACAAGCAGAACAATTCGATCGAAATTTCTACACAGGAGTTTGTGGTTGGTTTGATGGTAAAAACCTGGATTCTTGTGTGATGATTCGGTTTATAGAACAAGAGAACAACCAGTTCTATTTCAAAAGTGGTGGTGGAATCACACATTTAAGCAAATTGGTTGATGAATATCAAGAAATGAAAAACAAAATATATGTACCAGTTTATTGAAAGTATTAAAATAGAAGACCAAAAAATATTTCTTTTGGATCTGCATCAGAAACGAGTAAATGAAACGTTTGCTAACTTCGGGAAAAGTGGATCAATAGATTTAGGTAGCATTTTCAAAAATTTGGAACACGATGAAGATGGTCTATATAAACTAAGGATTCTTTATGATTTGGAGAAAAAAATCCAAACACAAATGATTCCGTATGCAATTCCAGAAATAGATGATTTCCAATTGGTTGAAAATAATTCGTATGATTATTCTTTCAAATTTGCAGGTCGAACCGAATTCGAAAAAATGAAAACTACTTCAAAATCCGAAGAAATTATCATCATTAGAAACAACCATATTACTGACACCTCGTTTTCTAATTTGCTATTTCTGAAAGGTAAAGATTGGTACACTCCTACTACTTATTTACTAAATGGTGTACAAAGACAACACCTATTGCAACAGAAAAAGATAAAAGAAGCCGAAATTACTTTACAAAATCTAAAAGAATTTAGTCATTTTCAGCTGATTAATTCTTTGAATGATTTCGATGATATGTTTGTCTATCCTATAGAAAAAATCACCAATTTACCTAAAAAAAGTGATTACTTAGATATATAAATCAAAACAAAAAGTGCAGAAAATTCTGCACTTTAATATTTTCGGAACCTAAAATTTCATTAAATAATAAACTTATCACTTATTGATTTGTGTTCGTGAATCATCTTCATTACATCAGCAAAAAGTGGCGCACAAGAGAGTGCTTTAATTTTTGGTGAGTGGTTTTTAATCGGAATGGTATCGGTTACAATTACTTCAGAAATTTTAGAATTTTCAATATTTTCGTAAGCTTTGCCAGATAAAACAGGATGTGTTGCCATTGCTCTTACCGATTTTGCACCATTTGCGATCAAAATATCCGCTGCTTTGCAAAGTGTTCCTGCAGTATCTATCATATCATCTATCAAGATTACGTTTCTATCCTTCACATCCCCAATCAATAGCATTTCTTCTACCACGTTTGCTTTTTTTCTTTCTTTGTAACAAATAACTACTTCCGCTCCAAGATGTCCTGCATAATTTTTGGCTCGTTTTGCGCCTCCCATATCTGGCGAAGCAATCGTAATATTCTCTAATTGCAAAGATTGTATATAATCTATAAAAATGGTAGATGCATACAAATGATCTACTGGAATTTCAAAGAAACCTTGAATTTGGTCTGCGTGCAAATCCATCGTCATAATTCTGGTTGCTCCTGCTGCAGTTAACAAATTAGCCACCAGTTTTGCACCAATTGGAGCTCTTGGTCTATCTTTTCTATCTTGTCTTGCTAATCCATAATATGGGATTACTACCGTAATACTTTTTGCTGACGCTCTTTTTGCAGCGTCTATCATAAGTAGAAGTTCTAGTAAATTATCTGCTGGTGGAAATGTAGAACCTATCAAAAAAACTCGACTACCGCGCACAGATTGTTCTAAAATGGGTTCAAACTCCCCATCACTAAATTCTTGAATGTTAATTTTCCCTAGTTCTTGACCATAATAAATTGCTATTTTTTCTGCTAATTCTTTACTGGTTCTGGTTGAAAACAAATAACTCGCTTGCTCAGACATTTTTCTTTTTATTATTTTTTACAAATTTAAAAAAATAAAACCACCTGAAGAATCAAGTGGTTTTATTAAAATTATTTCATTGTTTATTGGGTGCTTCTATTTACGGAAAAGTAACCCCAGAATATGAATTCACATTTACTTGCGGTAATGTAGAACCATATTTTGCATTAATTGCTTTTATGAATTCATTTGCAATTACAGCATAACCTCTACCTGTAAGATGAACTCCATCTAGAGAGAAACTACCACCTGTTACAAATTTTGCGGTATATTTTACCCCATCAAACTGAATTCCTGAAGTCTGAGAAAGTTCGTTCATTTTAGTACTAGCATCTACAAAAGCCAATCCTTTAGAATCTGCTAAATTTTTAATAACATTGTTGAACGCCGTAGTAGCATCTAACACCTCTTTTACTTCACCTCCATCAGTACCAAATGCTCCTCTCAAGATATGTTTATCTTCTAAAGGATAAGTAACTCCATATTTATTAAAAGGAGAAACAGCATAAGGAGAAGTTGGAGCAGTTCCTATTACTGAGCTGGTAGTAAGTAATACCAAATCTGAACTGGTTGCATGACGAGCTTGCCCAAAAACTTGTCCCATTAATCCAGCTTGTGCAGCAGGAACACCTGCAGCTGTAAGTGCAGCTGTAATTTGACTTGATAAATTCGTAAGATTTTCGTCTTTTATTAATAATGGATTGCTATTTGATGCCGTTAACAATTGCAATCTATTGCCTTGTCCGTATGCAGTAAGAATTTGTTTTAATGGCCCAAAAACATTTTGATTTAGCGCAGTTGCAGAAGCTGCATCTACTGGTACTGGATTGTAAGGAACCGTGGTAAAAAACGGAATAGAAGTAACGTTTGGAATATTAGCTACTACTCCTTTTGCACCACCAGAAGTTAATGTTGTAGCTAATGCAGTATATGCTTGTGTAAACAATGTGGTAGAGGTAATCGGATTAGAACCATCTCCACCAGAAGTTGCATACCCCAAAACATCATTATTCCCAATCCAAAGAGAGAAAAAAGTAGGACTTT
Source organism: uncultured Flavobacteriales bacterium (assembly GCA_937876095.1). Classification (GTDB taxonomy): domain Bacteria; phylum Bacteroidota; class Bacteroidia; order Flavobacteriales; family Weeksellaceae; genus CALFIE01. The sequence goes on from CALFIE010000004.1 coordinate 52,022, forward strand.
GAGCCATTGCATCAGCCAATACGGTAGTGGTGGCAGAAGAAGCAAATCTTGCAAAATAGGGATTTGCTGTACCTGCTGCAACGCCAGCTACACTTCCATAACCTGGAGCAACCAAATGATAAGATTTCGCACCTGGAACTCCTAAATTTTGGTAAGGTCCAGATGAATAAATACTTGCTAAACTAGTAGTACCAGTTCCTGAAGCTATTACTGGTGACAAACCACCTGTTGAGTTAACACTCAAAACCAATTTATTAGAAACGCCAATAGAAGGAATACCACCTAAATTATCAGACATCATTGGTTGTTTGAAAGACTGACTACCACCTGCAAGCATCATTTGCTTTGCAATCATAGAAGGATACGATTCGTTTTGACCATCTATATACAATGCACCGTCTCTATAACCAGAGGTAAGTGAATTTCCCAGTGCGACATATTTGCTAAAATTAGCAGATCCACTAGATACAGTCATAGAGTTAACATCTCTATCAAAATCTGTTTTACAACTAACTGTAAATAACAAAGACGAGATTGCTAATGAAGTAATGAATATTTTTTTCATAATTTTTAAAATTAAAATACATTATAAGAAAGACCAAGACCAAAGTAATATGCTTTAGCTTTTGCCTGTCCGTAGAAATTATAATATTGGTTTTGCACGTCTCTTGCTTGTGGGAATGCATATGCACCTGCAACATCTACACCAAAACTTTTAGTTACTTTGAAACCAAGACCTGCTGTAAATACATTGGAGTCAAAAGATGGTGTTTCTGGTGTGAAATATTTATCATCATATGGTGATTCATCATAATACCAACCCAATCTTCCTGAAACTTTATCATTAAATATATATTGTGTTCCTAAACGAAAAGTTTTAGAGTTTTTGAAGTTTTTAGGAGTTTTTAAAATTGTGTTATCTGTTTGATTCCCAACTGGAGCATTAGCAAAATCTAAGGTAAGTTCGCTATATCTTTCCCAACCATGATAATTGAAATCTGCTGAAATAGACCATTTTGGATTTACTTTGTAGGTTGCACCTACAGTAAATTCATCTACCAACGGCAATGTTGCGGTAAAAGTATCTTGTCCATTAGCATCTAATTTCAAAAGCGGATACAAACTTGGCGAAATATGGAAGGTAGCCTTGCCATTATCAGCTTTCATGTCTACAGCAGAACGATAGGCAACACTCACGTCCCAATTGCTATCTGGTTGAAAATACATTCCAAAACCAAAACCTGTTCCTGAAGCTGCATCATCTGAAATATTTAGGGTACCACCTAATTGTGTAGCTGCTTTGTCCCAGTCTACTTTTCCTTTTGCATAGATATAACTTGCTCCTAGAGAAACCCAAGGTGCTAATTTTACAGAAACCATTGGTTGGAAAAAGAAAGATTTCAATTCCATTTTTTGTACCATTTCTCTTCCTGCCCAATTATCTGGCCATTCTATAGTACTTCCAAATGGGGTAGTTACACTTAATCCTAGAGAAATTTTATTATTTATTTTATACGCAACAGCTGCATAAATAGGAGTTCCAATTGGACTGTTGGTATCAAAAGATTGCAATGTATTCAGATTTTGGTAAGTTACGGTAGATTTCGCTCCAAAACCACCTGCTGCAACACTTAATTTTGCTGGGATAAAAGAAATTCCTGCTGGATTGAAAAAAGCTACACTTGCATCTTCAGCATGAGCACTAGTATGTGCTTGTGCCAATTGTCTTACGCCTTGCAGAGACACTCTGAAGCCTCCCGCAAAACTCATTACGCCGACTAATAAAGCCGCAGATATCAATATTCGTTTCATATTTTGATTATTAAAGCATCAAATATAAAATTATTTTGTAGATAATTGTTAAGAATTCATAAAAATTTCAAACAAAAAATAAATAATCACCTCTGTTTGAAATTGTTTTTAGCTTATAATTATCATTTAGAGCCTGTTTAAATTTCATATTTTGATTTTTTGTATAGGGATAAATTCGATGTTAAATGTGTAGTTTTTGTTAATTTTTATTGAAAATCTGTTCATTTAGTTCAAAAGCACATCAAAATATACATGATATTAAATCACTGAAAATCATCCATATAAAAATATTTGAATAAAATTTAAACCGGCTCTTAATAAAGAAAAAAACTTTATCAAATTTTAACCTTTAAAAAAAAGACATATGATTTACATGGTTTTTATTTTTTTCATTTTTGTAAAATTTATTCGGTTTAAATTATCAAAAGATTTTTTCAATTCAAAAAAAAAGCAGTTGTCATCGTAAGAATAAAATTTATATTAAATTTGCAAGATTAAATATAAAAAACAATATGGTAAATTGTGGATGTAAAACATCCGGCGATTCTACGCATTCTTGTGCTACAAAGGCAGAGAATGGTTGCGAAAGTGTAAATACTTGTGGTAATAGTTATAAATTAAGTGTTTTCGATTGGTTGTCTAACATCAACAGTCCTGCTTCTCAGCAAACAGATTTTGTTGAAATCAGGTTCAAAAACGATCGGAAAAATTTTTATAAAAATGTACATCATTTACCTCTGAACATTGGCAGCATAGTAACAGTAGAATCAAGTCCGGGACATGATATAGGAGTAGTTAGTTTAGCAGGCGAATTGGTGAAAATTCAGATGAAAAAGAAAAGATATGCTGAAGAAACACCTCTAAAAGTCTATAGATTAGCCACCCAAAAAGACATAGAAACTTGGCAAGAAGTAAGAAAAAAAGAAGACACTGTAAAATTAGAAGCCCGAAAAATCGCCTATGCTCTAAATTTGGAAATGAAAATTACCGATGTTGAGTATCAAGCAGACGGTGGTAAACTTACGTTCTACTATACTGCAGAAAATCGGGTAGATTTCAGACAGCTCATCAAAGAATTTGCTGCTGCTTTTAGGTCTAAAATAGACATGAAACAAATTGGTTTCAGACAAGAAGCCGCAAAAGTGGGTGGAATTGGTTCTTGTGGTCGGGAATTGTGCTGTTCAACTTGGCTTACCGATTTCAGATCGGTAAATACCAATGCTGCGAGATACCAGCAATTGAGCATCAATCCTCAGAAATTAGCAGGACAATGTGGTAAATTGAAATGTTGCCTAAACTACGAACTAGACAGTTATTTAGATGCTTTGCATGATTTTCCGTCGTCTAACACAACTTTGGACACCGTAAATGGAAGAGCATTTTGCATCAAAATAGACGTTTTCAAAAAGAAAATGTGGTTTGCTTATACAGAAAGAGCCATGACTTGGTATGATTTAGATGTTGCCGATGTCAAAAAAATGATTGCCTCTAACAAAAAAGGCGAAAAAGCAATTGCACTAGAAGACGTAAAAGTTCCTGAAGTAAGCGCCTACAAAGTAGACATTATACAAGAGAACAATGTGGATCGATTCGAGAAACGCAACAAAAATCAACAAAAAAACCACAAAAACCAGGATCGGTCTAAACCAAGAAACAACCGCCCACAAAAAGAATTTACACCAAACAACGGCAATAAAAGCGAAACAGAAAAAAATGCTACACAAAACAAAGCACCCAATTCTGGAAACAAAAAATTTAGAAAAAAATTTCCACCAAAAAATGATAAAAACATATAAGATTTTAGGGCTCATTTTCGTTTTACTGTGGTGTCTGTCTTGTAGCAACACATCAGAACAAGTCTATATGAATTCGATTGGCGGAATGTGGAACAAAAAAACAGAACAAAAAATTGATTTTGAGATAAAAGATGCTCAAAACCCGAAAAATATTATTTTTGTGATAAGAAATAACAATGACTATCCTTATAGTAACATTCGATTTATTACCAATTTTATCAATAAAAAAACGAAGAAAAAACAAACAGATACCCTCAATTATATCTTGGCAAAACCAAACGGAGCTTGGATTGGGAGTGGTTTCGGAGAAACCAAAGAAACGCTTTTTCAGTATAAATTAAATTACAAATTTCCTGAAAACGGAGCGTATTCTATTGGAATTATCCAAGCCATGAGAAAAGATAAATTACCCGGAATTGAGGATATTGGTGTAAAAATAGAATCGGCTAAACCATAAAAAAATCTATGGAAAATAAGCAAAAAACCGGAAGCCAAAATGTTTTTCCGCTTCCTCCAAAAAAAAATAACAACCAATCTTGGGAAAAACGGGTTCGATATATTTGGCTCGGACTCATAGCATTTGTTTTAGGGGTATTCTTGTTGTTTTTCGCAACCTCACAAGGTTTTTTAGGCGAAATTCCCGATGTAAAACAGCTAGAAAATCCAGATATTTTTGTAGCCTCTGAAATTTATGCATCAGACGGACAACTCCTAAGTAAATTTGAAAAAGAAAAAACACAAATTGTTGCCTACAAAGAATTGCCCCCTTATTTAGTATATGCATTGCAAGCAAAAGAAGATGAGCGTTTCAAAGAACATTCTGGTATAGATTTAAAATCCATTGCAAGAGCAATCAGATTTGGTGGTGGTAGAGGTGGCGGTTCTACCATTTCTCAGCAGCTTGCAAAATTATTGTTTACCAAAAAACCAGCATCTAATCCAATAAAAAGAGGTATACAAAAACTCAAAGAATGGGTAGTTGCTGTGAGTTTAGAAAAAATGTATACCAAAGAAGAGATTGTCTCTCTGTATTTCAATAAATTCGATTTCTTGTTTAATGCCAATGGAATTGAAATGGCTTCTCGTGTATATTTCAACAAAAAAACCTCTCAACTTACGCTTCCTGAAGCTGCAACATTTGTTGCAATGCTAGAAAATCCAGTAAAAAACAACCCAATGAAAAATTTGGTGCGTGCAAAAGAAAGAAGAGATGTTGTTTTGAAACAAATGCTAGAAACAGGTTATATAAACCAAGACACTTATAGTAAAGCGATTGCACAACCAGTAGTTACTGATTTCCACCCAATAAAAACGGTAGACGAAGGTTATTCTGCTTATTACAAATATTATTTACGAAAAGAAATTGAAAATTATTTGGCTGATTACCAAAAAAAAACAGGCAAAACCCTCAATTTATACAAAGATGGTCTAAAAATCTACACTACACTTGATGCTAAAATGCAAAATTATGCAGAAGAATCCATTAAAGAACATCTTACTAATTTGCAAAGTAGTTTTGATGCTGAACAAAGAGGGAGAGAAGATGCACCATTTTATTTATTATCAAAATCTGAAATTAATGAGGTGATGATGTCTGCAATGAAAAGAACCGGAAGATACAAAACGCTAAAAGCTGCAGGTGTATCAGAAGATTCTATTATGCTAGATTTCAATACACCTACCAAAATGTCTAGATTTACTTGGAACGGAGAAGAAGATGTAGAAATGACACCTTGGGATTCTATAAGATACCACAAAAAAATTGCACAAGCTGGTCTTATGTCTATGGTACCAGGAACTGGGGAAATAAAAGCGTGGGTTGGTGGAATTAATTGGCAGCATTTTCAGTATGACCATATCAAACAAGGGAAAAGACAGGTAGGTTCTACCTTCAAACCTTTTGTATATTGTGCTGCAATTATGAATTTAAGCATGACACCTTGCTCTATTATTTCTAATGAACCTTTCACCAAAGGCGGAAAAACGTGGAGTGAAGGTCACGGTTCTATGAGAATGAAAGACGCTCTTGCAAAATCTATGAATCCTCCTGCAGTAAGAACCATGAACGAAGTTGGAACTCAAAATGTAATCAAACTAGCAAGAGATTTAGGAATTACTGAAAAAATTGATGATAATTTATCTTCAGCTCTTGGTTCTTCAGATATTACCATTTACGAAATGTTAGGCGCTTATAACACTTTTGCAAACTTTGGAAATTATATAAAACCCGAAATGGTTTGGCGTATAGAAGATGCAAATGGTAGGGTAATAAAAGAAGTAAAATCAGTAGAAAAAGAAGTAATGAACGAGATGTATGCTTATACCATGATTGATATGATGAAAGCTGTTGCAGAATATGGTACTGCATCTGGTGAATTACAAAGAAGAGGAATAAGCAAAGCTGTAGAAATTGCTTGTAAAACAGGAACTACCCAAAATAATTCTGATGGTTGGTTTATTGGTATGACTCCTAATTTAGCGACAGGAGTTTGGGTTGGTTGGGAAGACCGTGCTACACACTTTTGGGGAACAGGTGAAGGTCAAGGTGCGAAAATGGCATTACCAATTTGGGCAATTTATATGAAGAAAATTTATGCCGACAAAGATCTAGGCATAACTCCAGAAGATAAATTTGTAAAACCTACAAGTTGGACAGGAAATTGCGCAGATCTACAAGGATTAGGTGGTGGTTATGGTGATTTAGGCGAATTACAAACCATTGAGGAAATCAAAAACCCTAAACCTGAAGAAGAAAAACCAGTGCAGAAAAAAGCCCCAAAAAAAGAAGAAAATCTGAACGAAAATCTCAATAGTGAGGATCCCGATTTTAATAAATAAAACAATAAAAACCGTTTCCCAAATTGAGAAACGGTTTTTTTGTTATTTTAATTAATGATTAGATTTATCCTATGAACATTCAAAAAATTACGCAGAACTTTACAACGCACTTTCCTGGTGATATATCTAGAAATCTATATTCCAGACAAACACCTGGTTATTTATATTGCTTGGTAGAACCTGCTGATTTTACTTGTGTTTCTTTAATTTTGTTTAATAATGATCTTGCTGCAGAAATTGGTTTAGGCGATTACAAAGATGCTGACTTGCCTTTTCTAGCTGCACAAAATCTTCCAGAAAATATAAAAACCTATGCAACTGCTTATGCAGGACATCAATTTGGGAATTGGGCCGGTCAATTAGGTGATGGTAGAGTCCTTTTTGCAGGTGAAATCACCAATAATTTAGACAAAACACACGAAATACAGTGGAAAGGAGCTGGTGCAACTCCTTATTCCAGATTTGCTGATGGGAGAGCTGTTCTACGATCATCACTCAGAGAATATTTAATGAGTGAATCTCTCCATTTTTTGGGAGTACCAACTTCTCGGTCTTTGAGTTTGTGTTTAACAGGTGAAGAAATTACTCGAGATATTGCCTACAACGGAAATCCCAAAAAAGAAAAAGGTGCAGTCATCACTAGAATTGCACCAAGTTTTTTGCGATTTGGGCATTTCGAATTGCTTTCTGCAAGAAAAGAATTAACTTCACTACAAAAATTAGCCGATTACAGCATCAATCAAAATTTTTCTGAAATAAAAAGTACCGGTAAAAAACGTTATCAAGACTGGTTTGAAGCTGTTTTGAAAAAAACCGCTGATTTGGTGGTAGATTGGTACAGAATCGGATTTGTACATGGTGTTTTGAATACCGATAATATGTCGGTTATAGGAATTACACTGGATTACGGACCTTTTTCTATGCTCGATGCTTTTGACCTGAACTTCACTCCAAATACAACCGATTTACCTGGCAAAAGATACGCTTTCGGAAAACAAGCCGAAGTTGCTCTTTGGAATCTCAGTCAGTTTGCCAATGCTGTTTTTCCGTTAATTGAAGATGCCCAGTTTTTTGAAGAACAATTACAAAATTTTGGCAATTATTTTTGGCAAAAACACGATGAAATGTTGTGCAGAAAATTTGGTTTTGATGAATTAAAAGATTCTGATGTAGCTTTTTTCCAGAACTGGCAACAACTCATGACCGAATTGCAAATAGATTATACGCTATTTTTCACTCAACTTGAAAATTACGATGAACAATGCGATATAAAATCGCAATTTGAACATTGCTTGTACTCCAAATTTATAGATGAATCTGCAGAAAAATTGCAAGATTTTCTTCATCAATATCAAAAAAGACTTACAGAAAATGCTATTTCTAAAGAAAAATCATTAAAATTAATGAAACGCAGCAATCCAAAATTCATACTTAGAAATTACCTTTTGTATGAGTGTATACAGGAAGTTAATGACGGGAAAACCGAACTTTTGCATCAATTGTTGCACGCATTGCAACACCCTTACGAAAATTTGTATCCAAAATTTGCCACTAAAAGACCAAGCAAATACGATGACCAATTTGGTTGCAGTATGTTGTCTTGCAGTTCGTAGATTTTAGTATTTTTGCTGACTATATGCAGTACATACTTCAAAAAATAAAAGATTTCTTCCGATTAGTCTTTCCTAGCAATGGATTAGAGTGGTTGCTTTTTGTTTTTTTTCTGATTGTTTATGGCGTTTTCGGCGTATATATTGCGCTACATTACCGCATAATTTTTGATGATAGAATTCCTTGGGACGCCTATTTCAGTTTTGATAATCGTGCAATTGTAATGACAGGAGGTGGTTTTGAGCGCCATCCTTTGAGTAATTATTTTTTTGATACACTTCGTAATTTTGCATTTTTATTTTCAAATAATCAAAAAAACGAAGTTTTCAGGTTGGTTTTGGCACTTTGCTGCAATTTTGCAGTGAGTTTATCATTAATTCAAATTTTCAAATACTTAAGAAATATTATTGGATTGACCAGTGTGATTTCGCTGCTTCTGTTGTTCTTTTTTGCATCTTTTAGCACTCCAATATTATTATCATTTACACCAGAAACCTATACTTATACGTTTCTATTGCTGACTTTGTATAATTATTATGCTGCTATTAAAATCAAAAAAAACCAAGAAATTCCAGCAACTGCATTATTAGTTTCGGGCATTACAATTGGCGGTTTAACCATTACCAACATCATCAAAATCTATATTCCGATACTTTTTCAGAAAAAACTATTCAAAAGTTGGGAATCTTTTGGTTATGCTTTTCTAAGGATGTTGATTTCTGTGATTGGGTTTGTGTTGCTCTACTTGTATCGATTGGATTTTGATTATCACAAAATTTTTGAAAAAACTGGGGAACAATACGAGAAATTCTCTAAACCAAAGATTACGCCAATTTGGGATATGATTTCGTCTTGGTTTTTGGGAGGAAATATGCTTTTCTCTGGATTTGTGGTTAGAGATTACCACAGTAAAAGTGGGTTTCAGTACAAAGCGCTTTTTATGGATGTCTATACATCTTGGGTACCTTACCTATTTGTTGCAGTAGTTGTAACCCTCGTTTTTTGGAGTTATTTCAAAAATTTCAAGAACAAATATGTTCAAATTTTAATGATTTCGTTTTTTGTGGACGTGCTGATTCACGCAGTTTTGAAGTTTGGATTGCACACCTCGTACATTTATGGTGGTCATTTTATATTTGTGGTTCCACTGATGTTGGGTTGGTTGTTCTACTCCTACAAAAATTCTCCTAAAATGTTATCAATACTTACGGTTATTTGTAGTATCTTGTTTTTTTATCTGGTAATGAATAATTTGATTCGGATCGAAGAATTTTTCAGATTTCTCAATAATTTTTATCAATAAAAAAACCTGAAAATTTTCAGGTTTTTTTGTAGTTTATTATTAATATATTTCTGTTATCTTTTTGCTTCCACACAAAAAACGCTGTATTGTATAGGAATAGCTGCTTTAAAAAACTGTTTAATTTTTGCCAAATCAGAAGCAGCTGCTTGTTTGGAGATGTAACTTCCTGCCAAAATTTTGTAATTTGGTCGTAAAGAAGCATCAGTTTCTACTTTGATGGTTGGGAATCGATTTCTGAAATACGCCTTCACTTGTTGCGCTTCTTCATTACTTTTCACCACCACCAATTGAATTTTAGCCCCTAAAATTCTAGGGTTTTTTCTGCAAATTTCAGCATCAGTTTGTGGTCTATCTGGAACTGAAATTTTATCTATTTTATTTCCAGAAACACTATTGTTATTATTACCGTTCCCTATAGTTGTATTACGATTACAATTTTCTTCTGCTTTGGTCAACATTTCGTCAACTTTAGCATCCATACTCATAGCAACTATGTTTCCTGAGATGGTGTCTCTACGTACAACTTCTTGAGCAACAAGCATATGAGTTATTAATAAAAAAAATAAACTAAGTATCTGAATTGATTTTGTCATTTCTAATAATTTTCTGCAAATTTAGTACAAATAAAAAAGATTTCAAGAATTCGTTATTTAGAATTGTTATAAATTAATGAAAATGACAAATGACATTTATTTCTCTTGTTAAATTTCTGTTAAAAGTGTTATTTTTGCCAAATTGAAAGTAACTCAATATTTTTACTAACCCAAGATTATTTAAATGATTAGTTGGAGAAAGCATTTTAAAAAAGGTTTAGTTGCAATAGGACTATTGCTTACAACCGGTGCTTCTATTTACGCTCAAGGTGACGCCAAAAATGGTGAGAAACTATTTAAGGCAAACTGTACCGCATGTCACGCATTAGACAAACAAATTGTTGGTCCTGCATTAGGCGGCGTAGTAGATAGACTGAAAAAAGAACAGAATTTAGACGAAGCGTGGTTCCAGAAATGGATCAAAGACAACAAAGCATTACGAGCTTCAGGCGATAAGTATGCAAATGAGGTTTTTGCTAAATTCGACAAAACCGAAATGACTCAATTCCCGAGTCTATCTGACCAAGATGTAAAAGACATTTTGGAATACACCACCAATCCGCCAAAAGCAGAACCTGTTGCTGAAAACACAGCAACTTCTGCCGCTTCTATAGAAGAGGATAAAAAAGCAAAAACCAATTCTACCATAATATTGATATCTCTATTATCAATTGGTGGATTACTATTTTGGTTGCTACTAAAATTAAGACAACTCGTAAATCTACAAAGAACCGAAGAACTAAAAGGTTTAAGTGAAACCAGAGCATTTACACTTGCAGAATGGTACCAAAAATACCAAATTGCTGGGAAAGTAATTCTTGGTTTATTGGCGATCTTGGCTTTCTACGGAGTTTGGAACTGGATGATGTGGATTGGTGTATACAAAGGATATCAACCAGAACAGCCTATACATTTCTCTCATAAAATTCACGCTGGTGAAAACAAAATTGATTGTCAATTATGTCACTCTGGTGCAAAATATGGTAAAGTTTCAGAAATTCCATCTATGAATGTGTGTATGAATTGTCACCGTATGATTTCAGAATACAATGGTAAATATATGGAGCCTGGTAAAGATAAGGCATTCTATGATGGCGAAATTCAAAAAATTTATGCAGCAACAGGTTGGGATCCTGCAAAACAAGCTTATACAGGAAAAACTCAACCAATTGAATGGACTAGAATTCATAACATGCCAGATTTTGTATATTTCAATCACTCTCAACACGTAGTTGCAGGTGAACAAGCAATTATGACTTCATATAACAAGAAAAATCCTAAAGATCCAATTGATGTGGTTTGTAAAGCATGTCATGGTAAGATAGATACTATGAATGTTGTACAAATGGCCAATAATTTTACCATGGGTTGGTGTATAGAATGTCACAGAACTACCGAAGTTGATATGCAAAACGGATACAATAAAGAATACTTCAAAAATCTACACGACAAACTGAAAAAACAATATGGTAAAGAAACCAAATTGACTGTAGATGCAATTGGAGGATTAGAGTGTGGTAAATGTCATTATTAATAACGAAAAATTAGAAGTATCAAATGGCTTCAAATAAAATACAATTCAGAAGTATTCACGAACTAAAAGATCCGTCTCTACACGGAAAATTAGCTCAAAAAGAATTTCAAAACGAAATTCCGGTAGATGAGTTTTTAAGTGAAACCGAAAAGAATGGCTCTGCAAGCTCTAGAAGAGATTTCCTAAAATTATTAGGGTTTTCTACTGCAGCAGTTACATTGGCTGCTTGTGAAGCTCCAGTAATTAAGACCATTCCTTATGTAGTGAAACCTCACGATATTATACCTGGAATTCCAAATTATTATGCGTCTACTTATTTCGATGGTTATGATTTTGCCAGTGTTTTGGTGAAAACCAGAGAAGGAAGGCCTATAAAAATAGACCCAAATCCTGCTGCTGGAAATTTGGGAAAAACATCAGCAAGAACTCAAGCTAGTGTATTATCATTATATGATAATGATAAGGTAAAACAACCAAAACTTGATGGCAAAGATGAAACTTTTGACAAAGTAGATGACTACACCATCAATGCGCTGAATGAAGCACAGACTTCTGGCAAAAAAATCGTAATTCTAAGTCATTCATTTGCATCACCAACATTCAAAAAATTATTTGGTGATTTCAAAACAAAATATGCCAATGCAGAATTGGTAACTTACGATGCATATCCTCATGCTGCAGCATTAGATGCTGCACAAGAAGTATTCGGACAAAGAGCATTACCTGTTTATGATTTATCTAAAACACAATTGGTTGTGTCTTTTAATGCTGATTTCTTGGGAGATTACAATGGTGGTAGTTTAGAAACTTCGTTCGCAGCTGCAAGAAAACCAGGTCCAGACATGTTGAGACATATTCAAGTAGAATCTAATATGTCGTTAACTGGAGCGAATGCAGACAGTAGAATACGATTAAAACCAAGTGCAGTAAATAAAACATTAGTAGAGGTTTACAAAGGATTAAACGGAGGAACTTCTGATAAAGTTGCTGCTGAAATTGTAAAAGAATTGCAAGCAAAAGGTAGCAATGCCGTGGTTTTTGCTGATGGTTCAAAAGCTGCACAAGTTCTTGCACACTTAATTAATCAAAAATTAGCATCCAACGCATTTACAGGAAAAGCCAATTTCTTGAAAGAGTTTGATGGAGCAAAATACCAAGAATTTTTGGGTTGGCTAAATGCAGGTCAAGTTGGAGTGCTTATTACCAACAACGTAAATCCAATTTATTCTTCAAACAAAGGTGAAGATTTCAAGAAATCTTTATCTAAAGTGAAGAATATTATCGCAATTACCGATAAGAAAAACGAAATATACGATGCTGCAAAAGCAGTAATTCCTGTTGCAAATTGGTTGGAATCTTGGGGAGATCTAACACCTGAAACTGGTGCATATGCATTAATGCAACCTACCATTCAAAAAATCTTCAAATCCAGACAATTAGAAGAATCTATATTGGTTTGGATGAATGGTAAAAACAGTGCAGCCAATAATTATTATGATTATTTAAAATCAAATGCAACCTCACTTTTAGGAGGAGTTAGCTTCAACAAAGCATTGTACAATGGTTTCAATGCAGGAGGAAATGCAACTACCCTTTCTTATTCAGGTGGTAACCCGGCACAAGCAATTACCGAATTAGGAAATTTCAAAGCATCTGATTTAGAATTGGTGCTTTATACCAAAACTTCTTTGGGAGATGGTACCCAAGCAAATAATCCTTGGTTACAAGAATTACCAGATCCTATCACAAGATTGTCTTGGGATAATTACCTTACTATTTCGCCAAAAGATGCTGAAAAATTTGGTATTGAAAACAACCTTAATGCGAGAATGCAATTAGATGGAACTAAAGTAAATGTAACTGCTAATGGTGTTACCTTGAAAGATGTTCCAGTATTCATACAACCTGGTCAAGCTGATGGTTCAGTTGGTCTTGCATTGGGTTATGGTAAGAAAAATTCTGGTAAAATAGCAGAAACTGGAGTAAATGCATATCCTTTATTTGATGGATCTAATTTGGTTATTTCTAATGTAAAAATTGAAAAAACCGAAGATGAGCACGAATTTGCTGGTATGCAGTTTCAAAATACATTGATGGGACGCTACGAAATTGCCAAAGAAATTCCTTTGGATGATTTCTTGAACGTACCTTTTGATGATGAACACAAAGGTTGGAACAAACCTTTAGAAATGCATACTTTAGGTGGAACTTTACCTATAGGTAAAGTTGATTTATGGGATGCTTTTGATGATACAGATGGTCCACACTTCAATTTATCAGTAGACTTGAACTCTTGTACAGGTTGTGGAGCATGTATAATTGCTTGTCAAGCTGAAAATAATGTACCAGTTGTTGGTAAAGCTGAGGTTAGAATGTCTAGAGACATGTATTGGTTGAGAATTGACCGATATTATACCGCCATAGAAAAATTAGAAACCAAAGATGTAGTAGACAGAGGTCTAAACGCTGCTCAAATGTACGGTGGTCCTTTCACCGAAGGTATTCTAAATCATCCCGCCGAAAATCCTGATGTGATTTTCCAACCAGTGATGTGTCAGCATTGTAACCACGCTCCTTGCGAAACTGTTTGTCCGGTTGCTGCAACATCACACGGAAAACAAGGTCAAAACCAAATGGCTTACAACAGATGTATCGGTACCAGATATTGTGCCAACAACTGTCCTTACAAAGTAAGAAGGTTCAATTGGTTTACCTATAACTTAAATGATAAATTTGATTTTAATCAAAATAATGATTTGGGTAGAATGGTTCTAAATCCTGATGTGGTTGTAAGAACAAGAGGGGTGATGGAAAAATGTTCTATGTGTATCCAAATGACACAAGCAACAATTTTAGAAGCCAAAAAAGAAGGACGCACAATTCCAGATGGTGAATTTAAAACAGCTTGTTCTAAAGCGTGTTCAACTGGTGCATTGAAATTTGGAGATATGAATGATAAATCCTCTGAAGTTAGAGCGCTATTCAATAGCAATAGAAAATATGTATTATTAGAAGAGATTGGTACCAAACCAAATGTATTCTATCATACAAAAATTAGAAACAGAAAAGAAAACAACGTTTAAATAATAAATAGGTAAAAAATGTCAGGACATTACGAAGCTCCGATAAGGGAACCTTTAATTATTGGTCATAAAACTTATCATGATATCTCGGAAGATATTGCAAGACCTATCGAAGAAAGAGCCGGAAAACTTTGGTGGATTTCATTATGGGCAGCATTAGCATTATTCTTATACGGATTTGGCTGTATTGCTTACACCATCGGAACCGGAATCGGTGCATGGGGATTGAACAGAACTATTAACTGGGGTTGGGATATTACCAATTTCGTTTGGTGGGTTGGTATAGGTCACGCTGGAACCCTAATTTCTGCGGTACTATTATTATTTAGACAAAGATGGAGAATGTCTGTAAACCGTTCTGCTGAAGCAATGACAATTTTTGCAGTAGTTCAGGCAGCGATATTCCCAGTAATTCATATGGGTAGAGTTTGGGTTGGATATTGGGTTTTTCCTTTGCCAAACCAATTTGGTTCTCTTTGGCCAAACTTTAACTCACCTTTACTTTGGGATGTATTTGCAATTTCAACCTACTTCTCAGTATCTACCGTATTTTGGTTTATGGGATTGATTCCGGATTTTGCAATGATTAGAGATCGTGCAAAAACACCTTGGACTAAAAAAATCTACACCTTCCTAGCTTTTGGTTGGGGTGGTAAAGCTAAACATTGGCAACGATTCGAAGAACTATCATTGGTATTAGCTGGTTTAGCAACTCCATTGGTATTCTCTGTACATACAACGGTATCATTTGACTTTGCTACTTCGGTAATCAAAGGATGGCATTCTACTATTTATCCTCCATATTTCGTTGCGGGTGCAATTTTTTCTGGATTTGCAATGGTACAAACATTATTACTTGTTGCTAGAAAAGTTTGTCACTTAGAAGAATACATCACGATGTATCATATTGAAATAATGAATATCGTAATCATTTTGACAGGTGGAATGGTAACAGTAGCTTACGGTACTGAATATTTTATTGGTTGGTACTCTGGTTCCAGATTTGAAGATTTTACTTATCTTTCTCCAGGTGCTGCAACTGGACCATATTGGTGGGCATTTTGGTCTTTAATTATATGTAACCTCGTAGTTCCTGCTTCATTCTGGTTCAAAAAATTAAGAACAAATATTATTTGGACATTCATAGTAGCATTAATTATCAATATAGGAATGTGGTTTGAGCGTTTCGATATTATCGTAATCAACTTATCCAGAGATTATTTACCTGGAGCTTGGACTATGTTTAAACCAACTATTATAGATGTGGGTGTATATCTAGGAACGATAGGATTCTTCTCTGTATTATTCTTATTGTATGCAAGAACTTTTCCTGTAATTGCACAGGCAGAATTGAAAAGTATTTTGAAAATATCCGGTGAAACTTATAAAGCAAAAGAAGGAGATGAGCACCACTAAAAGAATTTTCGGCCTTTATGGCGACGATGATGATTTAATGCACGGCGTAAAAGCTTTCAGAGAGAAAGGAATAGAAATCGCAGAAGTATATACTCCATTTCCTGTACATGGATTGGATAAAGCATTAGGTCTTAGAAAAACAAGAATTTCAGATGCCGCATTTATTTATGCTGTTTATGGTGTAACAATAGGATCTGTAGTTACTTGGTACATAATGAATCATGATTGGCCTCAAAATATTGGGGGTAAACCAGCTTTTGATTGGGCACATAATATGCCTGCATTTGTGGTTCCAATGTTTGAATTAATGGTATTCTGTGCTGCACACATGATGTCACTAACATTTCTAGTAAGAAACAAAATGTTCCCAGGAGCTGCTCCACAAAATCCGGATCCTAGAACAACAGATGATAAATTTATGATGGAATTTGTTTCAGATAATGTAGATTCTATTAAACAAATTCTGATTGAAACTGGTGTTGAAGAAATAACCGTAAAAGATGCTTAATATGAAGAATACTATTTTAAAAATTTCAGCAATCTTAGGTTTTACAACTATTGTATTAAATTCTTGCGGACCAAAAGACAATCCGCCTTTGGTATATTTTCCAGATATGTATTTCCCTGTTGCTTATGATCCTTTGATGAAAGCTGAAGATGCTTATTCTGATCATGAAAACGAAATTCCTGCGTTTGTAAAAAACAATGGAGCAACTGGACTTACTCCTGTTGAAGGTTCGGTTCCCCAAAATAAAGATGGAATCATTGCAGAAGATAAATTGCCGACCAACCCAACAGAATATAATGCAGGTTATGATGCTTCAAAAGCAATTACATCCTCTACTTTGCTTGCAGAAAATGCGGAAAAAGATATACAAAGAGGAAAAGCAATGTATGAAAAAACTTGTGCAGCTTGTCACGGCGTAAACGGTGACGGACAAGGTCCAATTGTACAAAGTGGAGCCTATTCTGGTGTTCCAAAATATGCAGATAGACAAATTTCAGTCGGATCAGTACATTACGTTTTGATCAACGGTAGAAATGCAATGGGTTCTTATGCAGGACAATTAACTCCAGGAGATAGATGGAGAGTTGCAATGTATGTAATGAGCGCCTTCAAAGGTGGTGCTACCACTTCTGTAACTGCTACAGCACCTACAGCTCAACCAGCAACAACTGAATCTACTACTAATGAAACAACTAGTCCTAAAAAATAAAAAGATTAAAAAATGTATAGTTTTTCACCTAAATTAAGATTATATTCAATTATACTTATCGTTCTAGGATTGGTTTTGTTTACTGCCGGATATTTTATGAATCACGGTTTAGATGATACTAAAATAGAACATCTAATAGAGTCGGTACACGCATCAGGAAACAATGCTCCAACACATTCTAGTGAAATGGTTGGTCCACAAGATCATACAGCACACTTAGAGCATGCAAAAATGCAAATTCACAATCAACCATTAGCTGCTATTCATACAATAGCCGTATTTCTATTTGGAATTAGTTGTTGTGCACTATTTTTCTATTCTATACAACATGCTGCACATGCGGGTTGGTCAATTATAGTTACAAGAGTGATGGAAGCAATTGCTTCTTACATTCCTTGGGGTGGAGCAATTTTGGTAATATTAATGTTATTAAATATTTTCCATCATGGTCATTTATTCCACTGGATGGATCCAAATCTTACCGATCCTACCAAACCAGAGTTTGATAGCATTTTATATGAAAAGAAAAAATTTCTAAACATTCCGTTTTATGCATTCAGAACATTACTTTATGTAGGTGGAGCAAGTTTTTTTGTTTGGAAATTAAAATCTTTATCTAAAAAATTAGATGAAACAAAATCTAGAGCAGATAATCAAAAATTATACAACTGGAGTGTTGCTTACATCGCATTCTTTGGTTTTTGTTCTGCAGCTTGGGCTTGGGATTGGTTGATGTCAATAGATCCACACTGGTATTCTACCATGTATATATGGTACTCTATGGTAAGTTGTCTTTCAAGTTCAATCGCAGCGATTATTTTAGTAAGTGTTTATTTAAAGAAAAAAGGTCTTTTGCCGCAGTTTAATGATAATCATTTACACGATTTAGGAAAATTCCTATTTGCAACCAGCATGCTTTGGACTTATACTTGGTTCTGTCAATTTATGTTATATTGGTATGCGAATGTTCCAGAGGAAATTAACTATTTCTTTGGTAGATTTTCTTACTATGCGCCAACATTCTTACCAATGTTGATACTTAATTTCCTCATTCCATTATTAGTAATGGTAAGCTCAAGTATAAAAAGAAACTACAAAGTGGTAACCATCATGGCAGTAGTTGTATTGGTAGGACACTGGTTAGATTATTTCAATATGGTAATGCCAGGAACAGTAGGACCATACTGGAAAACACCAGAAATGTTATTGCTCAATCTTGGTGCGGTACTTTTCGGAATAGGATTGTTTGTTTTTGTAGTATTTACTGCATTATCAAAACTAAAATTAATCCCAGAAGGAAATCCATTAGTTCACGAATCCAAAATTTACGAATATCCTTTCTAAAGAACGATTCTAAAACATATAACAAAACCTTGCAACCTTTTTTTGCAAGGTTTTTTTCATCTCAAAGACATCAAAAAAACAAAATAAACTTCATTCTTTTTTCATAATTTTGCACAAACGAAACCAATTTATGAAAAAAATATTTTTATTAGCAGTATTAACCTCATTGTTTCTGATTAGTTGCAAAAAAACAAGTATTGATGCATCTTCTACCAAATCATTACAATCCAGCATTAATGATATGGCGAGTTCTCTTAATACTATTCAGCAATACAAGTTCAATGAAGCGCTATATATTTTGAAAACCTTCGGTGTAGAAGGTAAAGATGACTTTGCAAAACTAAGAAACCTTGGGAAATTAATAGATGGTAAAAAAATTCCTGAGATTTTGACACTCGCTGATCAAGTTGCTCAAAAAAACTCCATAGAATGGAGCAGTACTGGTCCTCCTTCATTAGGAGAAATGAATATTTTCTCAAACACCTCAGCAAAAGAATCTGATTCTAATGATATTATTGCAAGTTCACTGTCAATAAACGTAGTTCCAACTGCAGTAGATAGTATTTCTGGGCCAAAATCAATGCAAATTATTCCGAAATTGGTAGATAATACTGAAAAACCTATTTCGTTTTCAGGAGCCGCACTAGAAACCACTCTAGAAATCTATAGTGGTGGTAACATATTGCTCACTTCAAAAAACTTGATGACCGATAATAATTTCAAAGGATTTGGAATACGATTCGCTTCTTTACCAAAAGATAAAATAATTGACGGTAAAATTGATGTGAAAGTAAGCGTAAAAACCAGTCAAAAAATCTACCAAATGACCAAAGCTGGTGTTTCAGTAAATGAAAAAGAACTTTACACACCTCCAGTTCCTAAAGAAACAGATACTGAAACTGTAACAACTACAGAAACAACTCCTGAAAATTCTTATAAAACAGAAGATGGAAGCCTAGATCCACAAAAAGCGAAAACAGATCCTAAATTCACTGTTTCAGCATTTTTAAATAATCTAAAAGCACAAAATCTGAAAAGTGCTTTCAATGCTGCAGACAATCCAAATTGGAATTCTTATGACGCTTTTGCTAATCCAACTTCAGGTTTCGGAAGTGTAAAAAATCTTACAGTGAAAAGTATTTCAACCACCACATCTAATGATAAAACGGCACTTGTAAACTCAACGTATGATGTAACCGACAAAAACGGAAACATTATTCCACTTAAAGTAACATTCGGTCTGAAAAATGTAAATGGCGAATGGAAAATATCTAGTTATAAAATAAACCAATAACAATGGCATCACCACAACTCATAGAAAATTTAGAAAAAACAATTCTGAACATTCCAGATTTCCCAATTCCTGGAATTCAGTTCAAAGACATTACCCCAATTTTTCAAAACCCTAAATTATATGAAGAGGTGATTGCAGATTTAGCTAACTTTTCCCGAGGGAAAATAGATGCTGTTTGTGGTATAGAAAGTAGAGGATTTTTATTCGGAATTGCCATTGCTATTGCTTTAGAAGTCCCTTTTGTACTCATCAGAAAATCAGGAAAATTACCCCCACCTTTCGTTTCAGAAAAGTACGATTTAGAGTATGGTTCTGCAGAAATAGAAATGCGAGAAGGACAAATAAAACCAGGACAAAGAGTTCTTATTCACGACGATTTGCTTGCAACAGGTGGTACAACACAAGCTGCTGCAAAATTGTTAGAAAAACAAGGTGCAAAAGTTTCTCAATTCAGTTTCCTAATTGGTTTGAAAGATTTAAAAGGTAAAGAAAAACTCGATCCATTTCAAGCAGAAGTGTACGAAATTTTAACTTATTAATTATCATTAATAAAAAGTTGAAAATACTTACGCCACTCTACAGAAGAATCCTGAATTTGGCAATTGCAATTGCCACATTTGTACTTTTTGGGACTTTTGGTTTAATGATTTCAGAAAACCTCAATTTTTTGGATGCAATTTGGTACAGCGTAATGACACTTACAACAGTAGGATACCAAGTTCCGAGTAATATTTCAGATGCTGGCAAAATTATAACCCTATTCTTGATGCTTTTCGGAGTTGGTTCGGTTTTATACGGACTTACAGCAATGGCTCTGGAAGTTTTCAGCGGAAATTTTGCACAAGATTATAAACAAAGAATCATCAACAGAAAAATGAAAAAACTACAAAACCACATTATCATTTGCGGCTTTGGTAGAAACGGAAGACAAGCCGCCCGAAAATTAATTTCTCACCACAAGAATTATGTGATTATTGATAAGAAAAGTCTAGAAAACCGCGATGACGAATTCGGGACTTCTGCAATTTTTATAGAAGGGAACGCTATAGAAGACGATATTCTAAAAAAAGCAGGCGTAGAAAATGCCTATGGTCTGATTGCAAGTTTACCATCAGATGCAGACAACCTATTCATAGTAATTTCTGCAAAAAAACTCAATCCCAACATAAAAATTGTGAGCCGTGCTTCTAACAGCAATACCGTAGAAAAACTAAAAACTGCTGGTGCAGAAAATGTAATTATGCCCGACAAAATTGGTGGTGAACATATGGCTTCACTTTTGGTGACTCCCGATTTGGTAGAATTCATGGACAATATTGTACTAGAAGGCACCAAAAAAATAAATTTATTAGAAATTCACACCAATTCTTTGAACCCCAATTTCATTGGTAAAACCATAGAAGATTTGAAAATTTTCCCAAAAACAGGCTGCAAAATTATTGGTTACAAAAATGAGGACGGTTCTTACAGCATCAATCCAGACGAAAGCAAAACCATACAAAAAAATTGCTGCATCATCATCCTTGGGAAACCAGAACAGATAGAAAAATTACAACAATTTATCTACAACTAGTGATTAAGTTACAAGATTAGCAACTATAATTTTGTAAATCGTTCAGAAACAATTAAATTTGCACTTCAATTTTTAATCTAATGACAAAAGATACACATCACAACAACAAAAAAGAACTAGAAGGCAAAGAAACGGTAGAAGTTTTCAAAGATTTGGATAAAGGTGCTCTAGACACCGAAAGATTCATTGAGAAACACTCCAAAACCTTGATTATGGTTTTCTCTGCTATGGTTTTAGCAGTTTTGGGATATTTCGCATACCAGCAATTTATTGTAACTCCAAAAAACGAAGAAGCAACTAAGTCTTATTTAGCAGCACAAAAAAATCTTTCCGAAGGAAAAGATGATTTGGCTCTAGGTGGAAAATCGGCTGCAAATCCTGGGTTTTTAGGAACTCACAAAGATTTCTCTGGTACTGCAGTTGGTAAATTGTCTGCTTATAATGCAGGTCTTTTGAAATTTAAAGAAGGTAAATACCAGGAATCTTACGATTTGTTAGACAAATTTTCATCGGATAACAAAATTTTGATGGCGCTTAAATACGGAGCAATGGCAGATTGCAAATCGAACCTCAACAAAAGTGATGATGCACTTTCGCTTTTAGACAAAGCAACTTCTGCATCAGATGATCCTTATACTTCGTATTATTTCACCAGAAAAGCAGGAATTTTAGCATTAGCATTGAAGAAAAATGCAGATGCCAAAAAATATTTTTCTGCTATTGCAGATAAATACCAAGATTACGACAACGGAATGTCAGATTCTTATATAGAATTAACCAAATATTACTAAAAATGGCCACCGTAAATCTTTCGGATTACAAGCCTCTACATATTGCAAATGCCGATGAATTCAACATCGGCATTGTGTTTTCTGAGTGGAATGATTTTGTAACACATAACTTAAGAGATGCGTGCATCCAAATTTTAGAAAAAGAAGGTGTAAAGTCTGAAAACATCAAAATCTACCAAGTTCCAGGTGCATTTGAACTCAATTTTGCAGCAATGCAACTATGCAAAAGCAAAAATTTTGATGCAGTAATTGCAATTGGTTGTGTAATTCGTGGCGAAACACCTCATTTTGACTATGTTTGTTCTGCAGTTGCACAAGGAATTAAAGATTGCAATATTTTGACCGATATTCCTACCATTTTTTGTCTTTTGACCGATGATAACAAAGAACAATCCATCGCAAGAAGTGGCGGAAATTTGGGTAACAAAGGTGTAGAAGCTGCAGTTACTGCATTGCAAATGATAGATTTCAAAAGAAACTTGAGCAAAAAACCAAGTACCAATATTGGTTTCGGGAAATGATAAAAATGTCAAAAATTTTGAGAATTTTTGATTTCAAGTAATGGTTTTTTGAATTAATGAGCATTCGATTTGTTAGATTTTTTGGTAATTGATTTTTTAGCATCATCATTAATAATAAAAAAATGCAAACAAAAAATAACACCACAGATTTGAAAATAAACGACCAATGGAACCAATTGGTCTCTTCAAATTTTGCCAAAGTCAAAAGTTCTTTGCTGCTGATTCCGATGTTTCTTTTGTTGGCTACTTTTCTTTTTTTGTACAGTCAAAATGCTTTATCTACTGACAAATACATAGAAATTCAGAAAGATTGCTTCTTTTTTCTGAACGCAAAACTCTCACAATTTCCTCAACTTGCTTACAATTTAATTCAATTTGGAGATGCTATCATTTTTTTGTCGTTGTTGAGTATTTTTATATTATATGTTCCTAAATTGTGGGAAGCATTGCTATCTGCATCTTTGATTTCGGCGCTTTTTTCAAATATTTTAAAAAGTTTTTTTGCCATACCAAGACCTGCAGCAATTTTTGATCATTCAAGTTTTGTAATTATCGGGAAAGTTTTGGCAGGACACAACAGTTTACCTTCTGGTCATTCGATTACAGCTTTTACCATTATCACTGTTTTGATGTACGGATTTATGCCCAAAAAACTGAACAACAGAATACTTTGGGTTTACGGAATGATGCTTCTTGCACTACTTTTGGCTTTTACCAGAGTTGCAGTAGGTGCACATTATCCTTTAGATGTAATAATTGGTGGAATTATTGGCTACATTTCTGGACTTCTTGGTATTTTCATCGGCCGAAAATACAACATTTGGTCTTGGATTAGCAATAGAAAATTCTACCCTGTTTTTATGGTGGTATTTTTGGTAGCTGGTATTTTAATCATCAACAGAATCACCAAAGAAAATCTGCTGATTTATTACTTTTCATTGATTTGCTTATTGTTTTCGCTGTACAAAATAATTACCATTTATGTTAAAAAATAATATCAAAATCATTCATTTTGCGCTTATCTTGAGTGTTCTTAATTTTTTATTTTTTCATTTGCCTTTTTTCAAATTTGTCTTTCAAAATATAGATTATAGAAGTTTTAATGGGGTTCTATTGGTCATAAGCTTGGTAATTTTAATGGTAATTGCCAATGCATTTGCTTTTTATCTTTTTCTGTACATTTCACGTTACCTTGGTAAATTTTTGTTGGTAATTACCTTTATTATCAGTTCCATTTCAATGTATTTTATCAATTCGTACAGTGTAATTATAGATGAAAGTATGATTGGCAACGTTCTCAATACCAATTATTCGGAATCGAGTAGTTTTTTCTCTTTTAAATTAGTGCTTTATGTGCTATTTTTCGGGATTTTACCGAGTATTTACATCATTAGAGCAAAAATAATACGTGTTACATTCAAAAAATTTATTACTACCATTTCACTTACGCTGGTATTTATGTTGGTGATGGTTTTTGCCAATGCAAGCAATTGGTTGTGGATTGATAAAAATTCTAAAACTTTGGGCGGATTGGCAATGCCTTGGTCTTATTCGGTGAATCTTTCTTTGTACTACATACATCAAAACCAAAGAAATGCAACCGAAACATTGTTACCAAATGCGACGATAAAAGACAACCAAAAATCGGTAATAGTTTTGGTCATCGGTGAATCTGCCAGAAAACAAAATTTTTCTTTGTATGGTTACCCAAAAAACACCAATCCGTTGCTTTCAAAAATTTCAAATGTGTATCATTTTGATGCAACTTCGTGTGCAACCTACACTACTGCAGGTGTAAAAGGTATTTTATCTTACCAGAATTCTGATGAACTCACCGAAATTTTGCCCAATTATTTGCACCGAAATGACGTAGAAGTAATTTGGAGAACCTCCAATACAGGAGAACCTCCTATTCATATCAAAAATTATGAAAACCGAGAAACTCTGATGCCAAATTGCAAAGGCGACGGTTGTAATTATGATGAAATTTTACTTTCTGGCCTGAAAGAAGAAATTTTGGCAAGCAAAAAAAATAAAATTTTGGTGGTTTTGCACACCAGTACGAGTCACGGACCAACTTATAGCAAGAAGTATCCCGCTCAATTTGAGGTGTTCAAACCCGTTTGCAACAGTGTAGAATTGGGAAAATGTTCACAAACAGAACTCATCAATGCATACGACAACACGATTGTGTACACCGATTATATTTTAGCAAAATTGATTGGTGATTTGCAACAACTGAACGACTATCACAGTGCAATGATTTTTGTTTCGGACCACGGTGAATCTTTGGGTGAAAAAAACCTGTATATGCACGGATTGCCTTTGAGTATTGCTCCGAAAGAACAATTTGAAATTCCGTTTATAGTTTGGACATCCGAAAATTCTAAACAAATGAAACCAAATACCATATTGACTCAGTTCAATGTATTTCACAGTGTTCTGAATTTCTTGAATATCCAAAGTCCGATTTATGATGAGAAAATGAATATTTTTAAGTAATATTTAAAAATTCTGCAAATTCTAAAAAACAAAAATATTTATTCTCTTACTTCTATCTGTTTTTTGTAATTTTATCACCTATAAATTTTTTAATACCATTATTATGAGATGGACAGAAGAAAGAAGCACCAATGTAGATGACCGACGTGGAATTGGAGGTGGCGGTTTGCTTTTTGGTGGCGGACTCGGCACATTGATTATTGCTGCAATTGTATTTTTTTTAGGAGGTGATCCTTCATCTATATTAATGTCTGGAATGGGAAGTTCTCAGCAAACAGAACAGCGTGATCTAACTCCACAAGAACTCAAGGTGAGAGAATTCGTGAGTATGATTGCTGGTCAAAACGAACATACTTGGACCAAAATTTTTGCAGACAACGGAATGCAATACCGCCCTGCAAAAGTGGTGATGTTCGAGAGTGTAACTCAGTCTGGTTGCGGAACGGCACAATCTTCTATGGGACCATTCTATTGTCCTGCAGACGAAACTGTT
Source organism: uncultured Flavobacteriales bacterium (assembly GCA_937876095.1). Classification (GTDB taxonomy): domain Bacteria; phylum Bacteroidota; class Bacteroidia; order Flavobacteriales; family Weeksellaceae; genus CALFIE01. The sequence goes on from CALFIE010000004.1 coordinate 77,743, forward strand.
TATATGGATATGAGTTTTTTCAAAGAATTAGAAGGTCGATTTGGCGCAAAAGTTTCTGATTTTACAATTGCTTATGTGATGTCACACGAAATGGGACATCACGTGCAAACATTGCTAGGAACCACACAAAAAGTAGATGCGCTGCGTGAAAGCGGAAGATATTCTGAAGAAGAACTAAACCGTGTTTCTGTAGCAACCGAATTGCAAGCCGATTTCTATGCAGGAGTTTGGGCAAGACAAACCGACAACAGAGCAAAAATTTTAGAACCTGGTGATATAGAAAGTGCCATTTCTGCTGCAGAAGCAGTTGGAGATGATAACATCCAACGTAGAACTCAAGGTTATGTAAACCAAGAAGGTTTCACACACGGTACTTCTGCGCAACGCAAAGAGTGGTTTATGAAAGGCTATAATACGGGCGACATAAGACAAGGAGACACCTTTAATCAATTGTTGAGATAAATTTTTGGTCTATTTTGCGTTCAAATCTTGAGCAATCAGCCAAGCCTCGCTCCAACATGCTTGGAAGTTGAAGCCTCCGGTTATTGCATCTATATTGAGAACTTCGCCTGCAATGTAAAAATTTTGTAAATTTTTTGCTTGCATCGTTTTGAAGTTGATTTCCTTCAAGTCTACTCCACCTGCAGTTACAAATTCGTCTTTGTTGGTGGATTTTCCCGTAACTTTCATTGGGTTTTTACACAGTAATTCGGTGATTTTTTGTAATTCTTTACTGGTAATGTGTGATATGTTTTTTTCTACGTCTATATTTGCCAACCACAAAATTCGGTGCCAAAAACGAGTGGTAATTTCAAAAATTTTGGCATTTCCAATGGTTTTTTTAGGGTTTTCTTGTCGATAATTTTTAAAAATTTCTTCGGTTTCTCTTTCGTCTATTCCTAAAAAATTCACTACAATTTCAAACTGATAGTTCAAGGCAGCTAAAGTTCTGGCTTCCCAAGCAGAAATTTTGAGAATTGCTGGTCCAGAAAGTCCCCAATGTGTGATGAGTAAAGATCCGATTTCTTCGGTTTTCAATTTTGGAATGGAAATATCAGCATTCGAAAAACTAGTCCCCATCAAATCTTGCAACAACTCATTTTTGATATTAAAGGTGAATAATGACGGAACCAAATCGATGATTTTTAAACCAAGATTTTCTAAAATTTTCAAGGATTTTGGAGAACTTCCTGTGGTGAAAACCACAAAATCGGTGTGGATTTTTTCATTTTTGGTTGTAATTTGATAGCCATTTTCAAATGGTTGAATATCTAAAACCACTGATTGTGTTTTAGTTTCAAAATTTTTATCTCTGATTTCTTTCAAAAAACAATCGATGATGGATTGCGATGAGTTGCTTTCTGGGAAAATACGGTTGTCATCCTCTATTTTGAGTGGAACATTCCTAGTTTGGAACCAATCCATAATATCTGCAGGTTGAAATTTGCTAAAAACACTCAGGAGTTCTTTATTTCCTCGTGGATAAAATTTCACCAAATCTTTGGGATCAAAACAAGCGTGGGAAACGTTGCATCTTCCTCCACCAGAAATTTTTACTTTTTGTAACACCTCTTGGTTTTGTTCTAGAATTACGACGTCAAAGTTGGTTTCATCGAGATTTGCTGCGCAAAAAAATCCTGCAGCTCCTCCTCCAATGATGGTTATTTTTTGTTTTTCTTTCATTAATAAATTTTAACTAATGCAAAATGATACTCTGTCTTTTGTTAAGCAAACAAAAGTCCGCTCCTACCGATGCAAAAATACAATTTTTTAAACCCGTGATTATTGTCTATTTTTGTTTCTTGAAAAAATTGGGTTTTGATAACCAAATAGCGCCCCGACTTGAGCGGAGCTCTTTTTATTTTTTTTGGTTGGAAAACCCTTTCAGAGTTTGAAACTCTGAAAGGGTTGTGCGTTTGAAAAAAAATAAAAAAGCGGGAGCGGAAGGCGGAAATTTGGCGCCATAAAAAATAAAAATATGATATATTACCATAAATTTGAAGTTCGCTGGAGCGATATAGATGCGAACCGACACCTTGCTAATTCAACCTATGTCGAATATTGCGCGCAAACCAGAATGGCGTTTATGACCAAACATAAAATGGGAGTTTCTCAACTAAACAGATGGGGAATTGGACCTGTGATTTTGCATGAAAGATATTCGTTTTTCAAGGAAATTTACGCGGACCAAAATGTGGTGGTAAGTTTGGAAATTTCTGGAAGTTCTGAAGACGCGAGTATTTACCAATTTACTCACAAATTTTATTTACCAGACGGAACGCACTGCGCAACTGCCGAAGCAACTGGAGTTTGGATTGATATGATGCTCAGAAAAACCACCAATCCTCCTGATGATATTGTAGAAGTGATGAAAGATTTTAAAGGAGAAAATGCGAAGTTGCTTTCGCGAGAAGACATCAAAGCGTTGCTTTTTCGACCAGAGAATGTTGATTCAAATTTGTTTGAATTTTAAAAAATAAAATTAAAAGAAAGAAGACACAAACAAAAATCTAATGGATTTATCTTTTGCCTTTTTTCTTGTTTCTTATATAGAGTTATGTTAGAAGATAAAAAACCACAACTTACGCCAGTTTCTCAACTTGGGGAATTTGGACTTATAAAACATCTTACCGAAATTTTTAGTTTTAGTAATCCTTCTACTGAAATTTCGATTGGAGATGATGCGGCTGTCTTTAATCCTGAAAACCAAAAAGTAGTCGTAACAACCGATGTTTTGGCAGAAGGTGTGCATTTCAATTTGGGATATGTTCCGTTGAAACATTTGGGATATAAAGCGGTTGTGGTAAATTTGAGCGATATTGCAGCGATGAACGCGACACCGACCCAAATTTTGGTTTCTATTGCGGCTTCTAACAGATTTCCTGTGGAAGCATTTGAAGAAATTTATCACGGAATTGCATTGGCTTGCAAACATTATAAAGTAGATTTGGTTGGTGGTGATACAACAGCGTCGCAATCGGGTTTGGTGATAAGTATTACAGCGATTGGTTTGGAAAATTCTGAAAATTTGGTAACAAGAAAAGGGGCAAAACCAAATGATTTGTTGGTGGTAACTGGAGATTTGGGAGCAGCTTATTTTGGACTTCAAATTTTGGAAAGAGAGCATTCTGTTTTTCTTGCCAATCCGAATATGCAACCCGAAATGGAAGGTTATGACTATATTCTAGAACGCCAACTGAAACCAGAAGCACGAACCGACATCAAGAAAATTTTGGCAGATATGGACATCAAACCAACATCGATGATTGACATTTCTGATGGTTTGGCTTCTGAAATTTTGCATCTTTCTGACCAAAGTAAAGTTGGTTTTAGGTTGTATGAAGAAAAAATTCCGATGGATTCGCTTACGGTTTCTACTGCGGAAGAATTAAATTTAAATCCGGTAATGGCGGCGCTAAATGGCGGTGAAGATTATGAATTGCTCTTTACCATTTCACCAAATGATTTTGAAAAATTGAAAAACCACCCAGATTTTTCGATTATTGGTCACGCTACAGAAATAGAACAAGGTAATTTCATGGTTTTACGCGGAAGCAATGAACTTTCTCAAATTACAGCGCAAGGTTGGGATTCGTTTTTGAAGTAGAAAATTTGACTATGTGGTAAAAAATGGTGCAAAAAAAGCTTGAAAAAGCTCATCATTATTAA
>CALFIE010000005.1 GCA_937876095.1 uncultured Flavobacteriales bacterium
AGCTTTTGATAAACACAAAGATAATAAAAATTAGGCTATTTTACGGATATTCATTTAATATTATTCTAAAATCTAAAAATACAAACTATTATGAATTTGTTTTTTTTACTGATTTCGGTCTTCTGACCTCACCTAATTTTGAATTAATATTTCTAAGTGCAGCACACTTGGCTGTTGATTTCGCGATTTCGTGGCTTGAAAATGATTTTCAAATTCTCAAATTAGCACATTTTCAAATTCTAAATTCGTCTAATTTTATTAATCAAAAACAAATCCGCCAAAACAAAAGCAGCCAAATTTTCTACAATGGGTACTGCTCTTGGTACAACACAAGCATCGTGTCTTCCTTTTCCTTCAACAGTTACAGAATTACCATCTTTGTCCACACTTTCCTGAGGTTGCAAAATCGTGGCAACTGGTTTGAAAGCCACTCTGAAATACACATCCATTCCGTTGGAAATTCCACCTTGTATTCCGCCAGAAAGATTGGTTTTGGTGGTAAAATCGGTATTAAATATATCGTTGTGTTCAGAACCTTTCATTTTAGCTCCGCAAAAACCTGAACCGTACTCAAAACCTTTTGCAGCATTGATGTTCATCATTGCTTTTGCTAATTCAGCCTGTAATTTACCAAAAACTGGTTCACCAATTCCAATTGGGAGATTTTTAATCACACAAGTGATGGTTCCACCAATCGTATCGCCCTGTTTTTTGATTTCCTTGATTTTGGCAATCATTTTTTTAGCAAAAAATTCGTCTGGACACCGCACTTCATTGCTATCTGTTTTAGAAAAATCTAAATCTTGATAAGGTTTTTCACAAAAAATATCGCCAACCGAAGAAACATAGGCGTGAATTTCTACATTTTTGGGTAATAATTGTTTCGCCAAACTACCTGCAACCACCCAATTCAAGGTTTCTCTTGCCGAAGATTTTCCGCCACCTCTGTAATCTCTGATACCAAATTTTTGGTCGTAGGTAAAATCTGCGTGACTTGGTCTGTAAGTATTGGCAATATGCTCATAATCTCTAGATTTTTGGTTCTCGTTTTCCACCATAAAACCAATTGGAGTTCCGGTAGTTTTTCCTTCGAAAATTCCGGACAGAAATTGCACCTTATCACTTTCTTTACGTTGGGTAACAATCGCAGATTGACCAGGTTTTCTACGGTCTAATTGGTGTTGAATTTCGGTGAAATCTACCAACAAACCTGCCGGAAAATTGTTGATAATTCCGCCATAAGCAAGTCCGTGACTTTCGCCAAAAGTAGATAGGTTGAGGAAATTTCCTAATAAAAGCATGGTACAAAGTTAATGAAAAGGGATTAAAAGCAAATCCAATGCTTAAAGATTTATACTGAAGTGCAAAAAATAATTATATCAAAATTTTGAAATGATCAACTGTAATTGTTCTCTTTCATCATGGGAAAGTTTTCGCCAAATAAAACCATGGGAAAGATTTTCATCAATTTGTTGTGGAAAAATTCCTGCATCTGCATCTTCTTTCAAAAACTCAGGTGAAATTGCCGGAATTGGAGCATCAAAACTGAAAGGATTTCCTTGAACTACCTGAAATTTCAAGTTGCCAATTTGGTACGTTTTATACTTATTTTTAGCAAAAAAAGAAGGTGTAATCAGTTGTTCTTTTTGGAATCCCAACATATAATTTCCTAATTTAAAACTCGGAATTGCCTTTTGTAAAAGAACAGGGAAAGACAAAAACACAAACACTACCATTGTGCAAAAACCGAAAAATATTTTAGCCACTTTTTCATTTTGTTTTTCATAAAAAAGCACCAATGCAATTACAAAAAACACGTCTAAAAAGAATCGGTATTGTGCAGAAAACGCCAAAACCAAAACTGATTTCAACACCACCGAAATAATCAGCAACCAAATTATTTTTGATTTCTTTTTAATTGAAAAAACCAAAAAAGCGAGTAAACTGAACAAGAAAAAAAAATGAATTTTAGATTTGATTCCGTCTAAAAACAACCAATTTTTGATATAATCCCAACCAGAAAATTGCTCGATTTCTGCTTGAGTATATTGCATATCATAAGTTTTCTGTATGGCAACTTCAGATGAAATTTTCAATAATTCGGGACTTGGTTTCCAAGAGAATCCAAAGTCGAACATTTGTACCGGGAAAATAGGAAATCCAAAAACCCAACAATTTTTTAGTAAAAATAATAGCAATATCACCATTCCCAAACCAACAAATCGAAGATTTCGCTTCAGTAAAAACACCGAATACAGAAAACTAAACATCGGTACCCAAATCATCGTCGGTTTTATACTGAACACCAACATAGACAGCGCAAAAAGCAAGGCTGAATTTTGATTATTTTTCAAAGTTTCATTTAAAATCAACAAAGAAATTACCATACAAGGCAAATCTGGACTCGGACTTTGCACAAAAAGGAAAAAAACAGGTACAAAAAGCAATAAAATCCAGGATTTTTTCTCGAAAATATACATCAAAAAAACCACCAAAAGTACCGAATTGATGCGTAGAAATGGATCCACAAAATGCGAAAAACCTGCCTGAAAAATGTGCCAAATAGACATTTGACCGAGTAATAAATCCAAATTGGCAACACCTTTTACCAAGCCAATTTCTGAAATCCATTTGATCGTGGGAACATAATACCCAAAATGATCTAAAATAAACGGATAATATGTCCCAAAAAAAAGCGTGATTACGATGATAGTTCCAAAAAACCACGAATTATTTTTAAATAAATGATAAATTTTCAAATAAGATTGATGATAAAAAAAAGAGGCAATTCCTACCAAAATCGTCATGATTTCTAACCAAATATTGATGGGAACAAAAAAAGCCAACATCGTAAAAAGAATTGTTAAAAATCCGATTCCACTGATGAGAATACCAGAAACTCCGCTCCAAATTTTTCCAAAAAATTGTTGAAACAACTCACCAATTCCCATGAGAACAGGAATTAAGAAAATTAGAGAACAAATTTGGTAGAACATTTGGTAAAAATACAAAAAACCTCGCAAAAATTGCGAGGTTTGAGGTTCCTAGCGGATTCGAACCGCTGTAGATGGTGTTGCAGACCACTGCCTAACCACTCGGCCAAAGAACCTTAATGTTTTGGTGTGCAAATATAGGGATTTTTTGGATTTTTAAAAATTTTAAAAAATATATTTTTAAAATTATTCCATTTCGTGATTTCCGATATTCTGTAACTCTAGTTCTAATCTCTTGGCTTCTTCAAAATTTTTAATCTTCACTACTCTAGTGTCACTCCACGAATCGTGCCATCCATTAGTTCCAAAAAAGGAAAGTCCATCAAAAGGTACTAATCTAGAAATATTTCTGATAAAAAACTGATACATTGTCGGAATTTCACCATTCAGATGTAACACTTTGCTTCCTGTCACAAATTTTCCTACAGTACGACCTTTGGTAAAATACTCCATCAAAAAAGTATATGAAAAATATACCAATCCTGTGATTAAATAATCTACTGGTTTACTTACATTGGATATTTCATTAGTAATATTCATCAAAAAATCAATATTTGCATATTCTTGCAAAAGTGCTGCAAATAATCCAAACAGAAAAAAGATGGAATACACCATCAAATAATCTACAACATAATCTGCGAATCTAATTCCCAAAGATGCTTTGTTGCGAGTAACTAATTGTTCGTTTGTTGCCATATATTTTTGTTTTTACATTCCTTGTACTGCCAAATTCAGTGTTGCTTCGGTATTAATTAAGGTGGTAATTCCTGCGGAATTCAGCAAAATTTTAGATGGTTTCAGTTGATACACTTTCCCGTTCATTTTCAAACCTTTGTAGTATTCTTTATTAAAGGCATCTTCTATGGATTTTTTAGAACTCGTTTCAATCTCTTGCATTGGGATTCCGTACTCTTGTTCTATCATATTTACAATTTTACCTTGGAATAAAACCGTAAGTGCTTTTTGGAAAATATTTTTGGTTTTCAACTTAAATTTGGTGTCAGAAAGTACAATTTTATGCAAAGTTTCATCGTACACAGGAATCCCGGAAATGTAGGACGTTCCTTGTATAGTTCCTTCGGTTTCAGCTTCTATCATAATCCGGTCTTGGTCTCCATAGACTTTTATTTGGGTGATTTTGATGCTCGATTTACCTTCTCTGAAATCAAAAGTTTTGTTCAGAAACATTTTTTCTGCAATTGCAGTTGCTTCTGTATAAGGAATATTTGCGGTGGTCTGCAATAGAAATTTCGGCGGTAAATTTTGTACCTTATTGAAATTGGCAACACTCGTAACCAAAACAGAAGCAGCAGGTTGAGTTCCGGTAAAAGTTTCAGAATAGGTATCGATACCAATTGTGGTATCTATTTCGTCTTTATAAAAAACAAGTGGAGTAATCTGAATTGAAAGCGGAGTGATTTTCAGCCAGGTTTTGTACTCCTCAGAAATAGAAAATGGCTGCGCAAACTGATTCCAAGCCAAAACTGCATATTTCTGAAAATTGAGTTGATTCAGCATCATATCATCCATTGTTTTACAAAAATCGGACTGCTGTTGTACCAAACTTTTTTCTACTAACGAGGTAATAGGAATTTTCACTTTCCCAAAATCCAACACAGGTTTGGTCACCCATTTGAAACCCATTGCAGAAGTTTTGGTAATGATGGTCCAATTTGGATTGAAGGAAATTTGCATATTAAAATACATCACCGTTTCAAACGTCGTATTTTGATAAGAATAAACACCCAAAGTTCCGATTCCTTTTTCAGCCCAAATTTTCAAAGGGACTTCTATCAAAAGGTTTTGTTTGGTACCACCAACTAATCGAATTGGCTTGGTTTTCCAGACTTTTACCTTAAACTGATCGTTGTTGTTATCGCTATAAGAATCATCTTGAAAAATCAGGTCTTTTACTGATGCATTAACCATATTGGCAATTTCAGAAAGCGGCATTTTCACCGGCATAGAAATCGATGATTTTATCTTTGGGAATTGGTAGTCTTGCGTTGTGTTTTGACCGAAAACTACTGCCGAAAAAACCAAAAAAAGAAAAGTAAAAATTTTCAAAACCTATATTTTATGTAAAACTAAAAAAAATTAGGAATATTGTTGCTTTTAATTTAGGAGCTATTTCCTGCTTTCACTACTCGCTTTTTTGCAATTTTTTTTGTCCTCACAAAACCCCGCAAAATTTGCAAAAAGAGCTCAAACATGCCGTTCAATCAGGGCTATAAAACTCGTCTCCGAAAGAAATTTTTCACCAAAGACAGAGAAATCAACTTCCTAGAAAAAATTAAAAAGGAAGTCCGAAATACTCCTCCATTTCTACAGAAACTCCCGTCATTTCGCCTTTCATAGGTGGATTTGTTTTGGTGATTTTAATTTTAATGAACGTAATTTCAGGAAAATTCTCCGAAATTTTTTTAATAATTCTACCTGCCACAAATTCCAATAAATTAGAAGGGATTCTCATTTCATCGTGAATAATTTCATTGATTTCTGCATAATTGATCGTATTTTTCAAATCATCTGATTCCGATGCTTTTTGCAAATCGGCGTGAATTTCTGCATTCACCAAAAAATAATTCCCAATGATTTTTTCTTCGGGCAAAACACCATGAAAAGCGTAAATTTTTATGTTTTCTAAAAGGATTTTTGAGGTCATAATTTTTTAGTTACTGAAGTTCCTGACAAAGTTTCGTGCCAAAATTTACCATCATTAATAAAATAAGAAAGAGGTTCTAGTGGAATTAATCTTGCAAAAGATCTTTTAAAAATATTTTTATAGTTAACATTCTCAACTTGAAGATTCATAATTTTCTTTCCAATAGTTTTTGAAAAGAAATTTTCAGAAATGAAAAAATATGATACAAAGATCAAAACAAATACAAACAAATATATTAATCCGCTAATTTTTTGATTCATTAGTAAAAAAATAAATGGAGAAAGTAGGAAATCAATTATTAATCCATCAATAAAATAAGCGATTAATCTTTCTTTAAAGAAGTTTTTCATAAAAATAATTTCTCTTAAACCTTTAAACAAATTTAATAAAAAAACGGACTTAAGTCCGTTTCTGTAAATATTATTTTTGAAATTTTAAACTTTGTCAAAGATTTCTTTGCTTCGCAAAAACTTTGACAAAGTCCTTTATCTCAATTTATTTGATGGCCTTACTCAAATCGAGCATTGCTTCTATTGGTTCTAGTGCTTTCAAACGAAGTTCTTCATCTATTATAATTTCAGGGAGTTCATATTTCATACAGAGATACAGTTTTTCGAGCGTATTTCTCTTCATATAGAAACATTCTGAGCAATTGCAACTTTCATCAAAAACCAATGCAGGAATCAGGGTTTTTTGAGGTGCGCGTTTGTACATTTCGTGCAAAATACCTTCTTCTGTAGCCACTATAAATTTTTGACAATCATCTTTTTCTACATAATCAAGTAGTGCAGATGTAGAACCTATAAAATGTGCCAAATCCAAAACCGCAGTTTCACTTTCGGGATGTGCAATCAATTTAGCATCGGGATTTTCGGCGAGTTGTTTCGCAATTCGCTCCATAGAAAATGCTTCGTGAACTATGCAACTTCCGTCCCACAAAATCATATTTC
>CALFIE010000006.1 GCA_937876095.1 uncultured Flavobacteriales bacterium
AACCTATTGCTGATTGGTTGCTCCTCAGCAGAGCCAATTTCCTCTTCGGTTTGATGGCGAAAAATTTATAACTATTTTTTCATTTAAAAAAGCACCATTTTTTACCACATTGCCAAAAAAGAAATTGAAAATTTAGAATTTACGCTCAATCACGTAATCCAACATCAGATTTAGGGCAGTTTTTGCTTCGGAATTGGGGAATTCTGCGAGAATATTCTTCGCTTTTTGGTAAAAGTCTTTCATCACCGTAATTGCATAGTCTAAACCTCCTGATTTTTTTACAAAATCTATGAGTTCTTTCACTCTTTTTGGATCGTTGTTGTAGCGTTTTATGGTGTTGAAATAATATTTTTGGTCTTTTTGGTTGGCGTTTTTCAGGGTGTGAATCAGTGGAAGTGTCATTTTCTGTTCTTTGATATCGATTCCTACTGGTTTTCCGATGACATTGGACGTTAAATAATCGAACAAATCATCTTTAATTTGGAATGCCATTCCTGTAAACGTTCCAAATTCCCGCATTTTGATTGCAAGATTTTCATCAGCGTCATTAGAAAGTACGCCAATTTCGCAACAAGCAGCAATTAAGGTTGCTGTTTTCTGACGAATAATCTCAAAATAAATATCTTCGGTGATGTCTAATTTTCGGGCTTTTTCTAATTGTAACAATTCACCTTCACTCATTTCTCTGATGGTTCTTGCAATTACAGCAAGTAAATCGAAATCTTTGTTATCAGTAGATAACAACACCGATTTAGAGAGTAAATAATCTCCTACCAAAACCGCGATTTTGTTTTTCCAAAGTGCATTGATAGAGAAAAAATTTCGGCGTTTGAAACTTTCATCTACCACATCATCGTGCACCAAAGTTGCAGTGTGAATCAACTCAATCATAGAAGCACCTCTGAAAGTTTTCTCATTGACATTTCCCACCAATTTGGCACACAAAAACACGAACATTGGTCGCATCTGTTTTCCTTTGGTAGTCACAATAAATCGGGTAACTTTGTCTAGAAGTGGCACGTTACTCTGCATAGATTCATAAAACTTTTGTTCAAAAAGTTTCATTTCGGCAGAAATCGGCTTCTTAATTTCTTCTACAATATTAGACACGCTTTATGAATAAAGATTAGTGATAGGTACTAATTGCTTACAAATATACTTGTTTTTTGTGGAAACAAAAAAATGACAGGTGGTTTTGTGCGATTTATCAGTGTTGGAATTCTGTGTTCGGAATAAAATATAAACGTTGCTTTGGATGAAAGCCAAATTTTAAGAATTGTTCATTACTAATGTAAATTCCGTCTTGGTTAACTGCAATTCCTTCAACTTGACCAATATGGAAAGCCGAACCCAACTTGTATTTCTTGGTAGGTTTACTGAAGAAATTTCCTAACTCATCCTCATCAAAAATCATCAAAAAAACCTTGGCTTTTTTGGTATATCCTACCAAAAATAACTGTTTGTTGAAATAAGCAGCATCGGTCACTACAAAATTGGTTTGGTACCTTTCTGCAGAAACAAGGTTTTGTTTTTCTGATTTTTGTGGGTCCAAAATATAGTGTGAAGTAGCTTTTGAAGCCCATTCTTTGGTGAAAATATGCAATTTACCATTCAAAAAAATCATTGCTTCGGTATCGAAATTATGCTGCAAATTTTTTGGTGAAAAATCACTTTGGTTTTGGTAAGAAAATGGTAATTTCAGTGATTCTTGCAAAGACTCACTTTTTTCAAAATTTTGGTCATCAGAAAAATTGAATTGATGCACCACCAAATCTTCTCGGTTCCCGAGATTATTCCCAAAATCACCTATATAGATATGGTTTGAATCAGTCGTAATTGCTTCCCAATCTATATTCGGCACATTAGTTTTAAATTTTTTGAGAATTTTGCCTGTTTTTGGATTGATTTCGTAGATTTCGTTAGGATTTCCACCATCATTGAAGGTTAATAAATGCTGATTGAAAAAAGCCAAACCCGAAGTTTCTCTCAAAGAATCAGACAATTCTGCAACTTGAAATTTCTGTAATGAAATTTTAGTGATTTTTTGAGCAAAAACGACTATTGAAAACTGTAAAATAATGAATAGTATAAGATTTTTCATCTAAATTATTCCACCGATTTATTGGCTAATTGTCCACAAGCTGCATCTATATCTCCACCTCTGCTTCGTCTGATCATTACAGTAATTCCGTTTCGCTCCAATTGTTTCACGTAATTTTCTGTCGCAATCGGATTAGATTGGTCGTATTTACCATCACCTATGCTATTGTATTGTATGATGTTTACTTTGCTTGGTACTTGTTTGCAGAATTTTATGAGCGCTTTTATATCCTCATCAGAATCATTGATTCCTTTCCAAATGCAATATTCAAAAGTGATGATGTTTCCTGTGTTTTCGTACCAATATTTCAGCGAATCCATAATTTCGGTTAATGGAAATTTGGTAGAAAAAGGCATAATTTGATTGCGCTTTTCTTCGATTGCAGAGTGAAGTGATAGCGCTAATTTCACTTTCAAGTTTTCGTCGGCTAACATCTTAATCATTTTCGGAATTCCCGATGTTGAAACCGTAATTCTGCGCGGAGACATACCTAAACCTTCTGGTTTGGTAATTTTTTTGATGGATTCTACCACATTGTTGTAATTCATCATAGGTTCTCCCATTCCCATAAATACAATGTTAGAAAGCGGTCGGTCAAAATAAAGTTTGCTTTGCCGATCAATCAGTGCAACTTGATCTACAATTTCCGCAACTTCTAGATTTCTCATTCTTTTGAGTTGCGCTGTTGCACAAAATTCGCAGTTCAAGCTACAACCAACTTGCGAAGAAACACAAGCAGTAGTTCTGGTTTCGGTAGGAATCAGCACAGATTCTACCAACAATCCATCGTGTAATTTCACGCCATTTTTGATGGTGCCATCTTTGGATTTTTGCAAAACATCTACCGAAACCGGATTGATGGTGAATTCTTTAGAAATTTTATCTCGCAAATCTTTAGAGAGATTGGTCATTTCATCAATCGAATGTAGGTTTTTGCTCCACAACCAATCATACACCTGTTTCGCGCGAAAAGGTTTTTCTCCGATTTCATTGAAATAATCGGTGAGTTGTGGCAGAGAAAGTGTTCGGATGTCTTTCATTTTGATGGAAGATGGAAGTTGGAAGATGGAAGTTTGAAGTTTTTTGAAAAAAATGGGAGTTGAATTACAAAACTTCCAACTCCCAACTTCTAACGTCGTGCTTCTTACAAAATCAGCATTGCATCTCCGTAAGAATAAAATTTATATTCATTTTTGATGGCTTCTTCGTATGCTTCCATGATAAAATCTCTATCTGCAAACGCAGCAATCATCATTAGTAATGTAGATTTTGGGGTATGGAAATTGGTAATCATTGCATTAGCAACTCCAAAATCGTGAGGTGGATAAATAAATTTATTGGTCCAACCTCTGTAAGCCGAAATTTTTCGGTTAGATGAAACCGAAGTTTCCAAAGCACGCATCGTAGTAGTTCCTACTGCGCAAACTCTTCTACCTTCTGCAACCGCTTTGTTGATGAGATCAGCATTTTTTTCATCTATGATGGCTTCTTCAGATTCCATTTTATGTTTAGACAAATCTTCTACTTCAATTGGATTGAAGGTTCCTAAACCAACGTGAAGAGTAACTTCTGCAAAATCAATTCCTTTGATTTCCAATCTTTTCATCAGATGTCTAGAGAAATGCAAACCTGCAGTTGGTGCAGCTACTGCTCCTTCAATTTTGGCATAAATGGTTTGGTATCTTTCTGCATCTTCTGGTTCTACTGCTCTTTTGATGTATTTTGGGAGCGGAGTTTCGCCTAATTCTTTCAATTTTTGGCGAAATTCTTCGTAACTACCATCGTATAAGAAACGCAATGTTCTACCTCTGGAAGTGGTATTATCAATCACTTCTGCCACCAAAGATTCGTCTTCGGTAAAGAATAATTTGTTCCCAATTCTAATTTTTCTGGCAGGATCTACCAATACATCCCAAACTCTGGTTTCTTTATCGAGTTCTCTCAAAAGGAAAACTTCAATTTTGGCACCGGTTTTTTCTTTGTTTCCATACAATCTTGCAGGGAAAACTTTAGTATTATTAAAAATAAACAAATCGTGTTCATCAAAATAATCTACTACATCCTTGAAAAGCTTATGCTCTATTGTTCGCGACTTTCGGTCTAGGACCATTAATCTCGCCTCATCTCTGTGTTCTGACGGATGCTCTGCCAAAAGGTTTTCAGGTAAAGTAAAATTAAAATCCGATGTTTTCATCTTCAAAATATAATTTTATTAGGTAAAGAAACAGCTCGTCTGTTTCAGCCGGCAAATATACGATATCAAGATAGCGGTTGTCAAGTATTTTGGCTCCTATTTTTGAAGAAAGCATTTTTATCTAAAATTTTATAGAATTGGTGATGGTTTTGGCGTTTCTTAGCGCGAAAAAATTAGAGCACATTATTTATTGTAAAAAAATACAATTGCTGGATTTTTGTAAAAAATTTACAAGATATAAATCCAAATAGAAATCCAACATTTCTACTTCTACAATGGCGAACTATGGTTAATTTTGTTTGTGATTTGTTCTGCATCATTAATTTTTTTATTTTTAAAAATTCAAATCAAACTTTGCAAAAAAATGCCCGAAAATATCCAACAAAAAATAGAAGAACTTCGCCGAGAATTACATCAGCACAATTATAATTATTATGTTTTAGACGAATCTACGATTTCGGATTTTGAGTTTGATGAAAAGTTACAAGAACTACAAGATTTAGAATTGGCACACCCAGAATTTTATGATGCCAATTCTCCGACATTGCGTGTTGGTGGTGAAATCACCAAAAATTTCCCGACAGTTCGGCATCAATTTAGGATGTATTCTTTGGATAATTCTTATGATTTTAATGATTTGGAAGATTGGCACAAACGGATTTCTAAAATTTTGGAAACTGATGATATCGAATTTGTTGCCGAACTGAAATATGATGGTGCTTCTATTTCCATTCTCTACAAAAACGGACAACTGAAAGAAGCCGTAACCAGAGGTGATGGTTTTCAAGGTGATGAAATCACACAAAATGTACGCACCATTTCGAGCATTCCTATGCAATTACACGGCGATTTTCCTGCCAAATTTTATATGCGAGGTGAAATTTACCTGACCCACAAAAATTTTGAAAAAATAAATGAAGATAGACTATCAGAAGGTTACGACGCATTTATGAACCCTAGAAATACCGCATCTGGAAGCTTGAAAATGCAAGATTCTGGCGAAGTAAGGAAGCGAAATCTTTCGGCAGTTTTGTATCAATTTATTGCTGAGGATTTTCCTGCGAAAACGCATTTTGAACTCTTACAAAAAGCTAAAACTTGGGGTTTCCAAATTTCTGAAGACGCTAAAATTTGTAAAAACATCACAGAAGTACAGCAATTCATAGAATTTTGGGACGAAAAACGCAAGAAACTCCCTTTTGATATTGATGGAATTGTGATTAAAGTGAATTCTTTGGCACAACAGCGAAGTTTGGGTTACACCGCAAAATCGCCACGATTTGCAATGGCCTACAAATTCAAAGCAGAAAAAGTAGAAACAGAATTATTATCTATTGATTATCAAGTTGGTAGAACAGGTGCAATTACGCCAGTTGCAAATTTGCAACCGGTTTTGTTGGCAGGAACCATTGTGAAACGAGCGAGTTTGCACAACGAAGACATCATCAAAAAACTGGATTTACATGTTGGTGATTTTGTATATGTAGAAAAAGGCGGCGAAATCATCCCGAAAATTGTGGGAGTAAATTTAGAAAAAAGAAATCTGTATGCTACTGAAATCGAGTACGCTACACATTGCCCAGAATGTGGAACCGAACTCATCAAATTAGAAGATCAAGCCGCGCATTTTTGTCCGAACGAAATGCATTGTCCACCACAAGTTGTTGGGAAAATGATACATTATGTTTCCAGAAAAGCATTAAATATTGAAAATCTCGGGAGCGAAACCATAGAACAATTGTATCGAGAAAAACTCATAGAAAACGTGGCAGATTTTTATGAATTAAAGAAAGAAAAACTGCTTCCTTTGGAAAGAATGGCGGAAAAATCGGCGAAAAATATTATAGATAGCGTTGAAAAATCCAAAGAAATTCCCTACGAAAAAGTACTGTACGGAATTGGCATAAAACACGTAGGAGAAACCGTTGCCAAGAAATTGGCGAAAAATTTCAACTCGATAGACGAACTGAAATTGGCAACTGCAGAAGAACTTACTCAAGTAGAAGACATCGGTGGAAAAATTGCCGAAAGCATCGTAAATTATCTGAACAACGATGAAAATTGGGCAATGATAGAACGCCTAAAATCATACGGAGTTCAGTTGGTAAAAGGTGAAAATTCAACTGAAACATTGAGCAATGTTTTAGAAAACAAAACCTTTCTTTTCACTGGTAAACTCTCGCTTTTCACACGCGAACAAGCCGAAGAAATGGTAGAAAAACACGGCGGAAAAAATATTTCGGCGGTATCTAAAAACCTGAATTATTTGGTTGTAGGCGAAAAAGCAGGAAGCAAACTGAAAAAAGCCCAAGAAATCGGCACGATTACGATTTTAGACGAGCAAGAGTTTTTGGATCTGATTGAATAAGGTCGTTAAGTTAAGAGCGTTGTTAGAGCTTTGCACATTTTCCACAAAAACATCGCAAAACATTTTTTAAAATCCTTATCTTTACAAAAAAACTGCAATGGACTTGCATTTAGACCGATCGTTTAAATATTATTGGTTAATGTTTAAACGCCACGATTTTGCTTCTGGATTAACTGTATTTTTGGTGGCACTTCCACTCTGTTTAGGAATTGCGCTGGCTTCTGGAGCGCCTTTGTACGCAGGATTACTTTCAGGAATTATTGGCGGAATTGTAGTCGGTGCAATCAGTGGTTCACAATTGGCTGTTTCTGGTCCAGCTGCAGGTTTAAGTACCATCGTTGCTGCTTCAATCGCAAGTTTCGGCGATTACCGAATTTTTGTGCTTTGTATCATCATTGCGGGATTTTTTCAGTTGCTTTTGGGCGTTTTTAAGTTGGGTGTTATTGCCAGTTATTTTCCAAGTTCGGTGATTAAAGGAATGTTGGCTTCAATCGGGATCATTTTGATTTCAAAACAAATTCCGGTTGCGCTTGGTTATAATGGTGCAAAATTTTGGACAACCGATTTTTTTAATAATTTCAGTCCAGATAAATTGGTCGAAAATTTTGAAAATTTTAATAGTCATTTGACAAGAGGTGCAGTACTGATTTCCTTTATTTCATTAGCAATTTTAATTTTATTACAACAACCAAAGTTCAAAAAATACAATTACATTCCTGCTCCATTAACGGTAGTTTTAGTCGGAATTTTACTCAATTTATTCCTCACTTTTACAGGTTCTGGCTTTGCATTAGATGCGAAACAGTTGGTGAAAATCCCAAATAATATTTTTGAAAGCATTCAATTTCCTGAATTTTCTAAAATTTTTTCATCATCAGAAATTTGGAAAGACGGTTTGGTAATAGGGATTTTGGCAACTTTGGAAACTTTGCTGTGTATAGAAGCGATGGATAAACTTGATAAACACAACCGAATTACGCCTGTTAATAAAGAATTGGTTGCACAAGGAATTGGGAATATGTTATGTGGACTTTTCGGCGCGATTCCTCTTACAGCCGTAGTTGTACGTGGTGCAGCAAATAATGATGCAGGTGCAAAAACCAAACAGTCTGCAATTGTACACGGAGTTTTGCTGTTGCTTTCGGTACTATTGATTCCATTTGTTATCAACCAAATTCCGTATGCATCATTGGCGTCAATATTGATTATGACTGGTTATGCACTTACTAAAGTCAAAATTTTTAAAAATAATTTCCGACTTGGTTTAGACCAATTTATTCCTTTTGTAGTAACAATTGTTGTAGTTTTGATGACCGATTTGTTGATTGGCGTTTCCATCGGTCTTTTGTTCTCCATCTATTACATTATTCAACATAATTTTAAAGAAAGTTATGACTTATCAAAAGACCATTATCAAGGTCTTGACAGATATGTCTTGAAATTGCACAGCAATGTTACTTTTCTAAATAAAGTAAAAATAAAAGATGCTTTGGAACAAGTTCCACCTTATACTGTTCTTACGATTGATGGAAGTGAAGTTCATTTCATAGATTTTGATATTTTAGAAATTATTTCAGAATTCAAAACAAAAGCACACGACAGACATATCGAATTGCATTTGGTAAATATAAAAGTGGTGGAAACGGTTGCTGATAGGCATTAATTTTCTAGAATTATACTACTACAAAATGTAATTTTTGTTAATCCAAATCACGTGATTTTTTTATCTAAAAAATCCTTATTTTTAGACAAATTTTTAGAACAATGAAAAAACAAATTTTCTTGGCAATAATGCTTTTGGTTTTTACCAAAAATTTTGCACAACAATACGGCGGAATGTGGATTCCTACAGAAATCAATGAAAAAGAGATGAAATCTCTGGGGATGAAAATTGGTGCAAAAGACATTTGGAATACTGAAAAACCAAGTATTAAAGATGCTGTTGTTCAATTTGATGGAGGCTGTACTGCAGAGATTATTTCACCACATGGTTTATTACTTACCAATCACCATTGCGGCTATGATAATATACAAAACCACTCAACTGTAGAAAATGATTTGCTAACCAACGGATTTTGGGCAAAAAACAAGGAAGGTGAACTTCCAAATCCTGGAGTTACAGTAGATTTTGTAACCGATATTAAAGAAATTACCAAAGAAATTCTTGGAAACACCAACACTCTTTCTGGTGCAGATTTAAGCAAAAAAATTGCTGAAAATATTGAAAATTATAAAAAATTTCAAAAAATAGAAAACTACCAAAGCATCATCGTAAAACCTATGTTTGCTGGGAATAAATATTATGCCTACACTGTAGAAACCTACAAAGACATCCGATTGGTTGGTGCACCACCACAAAGTATTGGGAAATTTGGTAGCGATACTGATAATTGGGTTTGGCCAAGACATACTGGTGATTTTTCTATGTTCCGGATTTATGCTGACAAAAACAACAAACCAGCTGAATATTCCAAAGATAACATTCCTTTTACCCCAAAACATTTCTTGCCAATTTCTGTAAAAGATATCAAAGAAAATGATTTTACCTTTGTGTACGGATTTCCAGGTAGAACCAATGAATATTTGCCAAGTATTGCGATCGAAAAAATCATCAATGATACCAATCCTGCAAAAATAGAAGTTCGTGATATTGCCCTGAAAACTTTAGATGAAAAAATGCGTGCAGATGATGCTACCAGAATAAAATATGCATCTAAATACGCATCGGTTGCCAATTATTGGAAAAAATGGATTGGCGAAACCAAAGGTTTAAAAAAATCTAACGCGGTTGCAAAAAAACAAGCGTATGAAAGCTCTTTGGTTATCAAAAATCCTGAAATAAAAAACACGCTTGCAGAATTTAATACTTTATATAACGAACAAGCTCCTTATACACTAAACAATGCCTATTACGGAGAAATTGTGAGGAATGCTGAAACATTAACGCTAGCAAACCAATTCTATAATTTTGTTCAAAGTTATGAAGCTGGAAAAACTGACGATAAAATGATCAATAATTTTAAAAACAGATTGGCTGGTTTTTATAAAGATTTTGATGGAGAGTTGGACGCTAAAGTTACTTCAAAACTTTTGGCTTTATACGCCAACAAATCAAAACCTGAATTTTTACCTGAAGGTTTTGCACAATTCAAAGATGTGAATCAAAATTTAGTAACATTGGAAAAATGGAGCAAAAATTCGGTAATTTCGGGAAGAAATGCTGTTAACGGCGCAACTACCAATTCAGACATCAATATGGTTTTCTCTAACGTTCCTGAACTGGTAAAAACTTTGAAAGCAGATCCTATTTACCAAACATTAGCAAAAATTAGAGAAACTTATTTAGCAAAAACCGATGCCAAATTCACCTCTTTACAAAGCCAAATTGATGCGTTGCAAAAAAAATTTCTTGCACAAATGATATCTACAGATAAAGAGCGAAAGTTTTTTCCAGATGCCAATTCTACCTTGCGTGTAACTTACGGACAAGTGAAAGGATCTAATCCGCAAGATGCCATAACTTACCACTTCGAAACTACTTTGGACGGTGTGATGGAAAAATATGTACCTGGAGATTATGAGTTTGATGTTCCAAAAAAATTAATACAACTGTACAACTCCAAAGATTACGGAATGTATAAAAATGCTGCAGGTAAAGTTCCTTTGGCTTTCACTGCAACCAACCATACTACAGGTGGAAATTCTGGAAGTCCAGCTTTAGATGCCAATGGAAATTTGGTGGGATTAAATTTTGACAGACAATGGGAAGGAACAATGTCCGACATAAATTACGACGCAAAATTGTGCCGAAATATAATGGTGCAAACCAAATACATCCTTTTTATAATAGACAAATTTGCGGATGCAAAATGGTTATTAAATGAAATGAAAATTGTGAAATAATTTTTTCAAAAATTGACTAGTCCTAAAAAAAGTGAAGGAAAGTACAGCCTTTTTTCGTCTAATAAAAAAAACTTTTATAAATGATGATGAATTAAAATGAATTTTGAAAAAATCTATGTTCAAAATCGTAAAATGGTGTATAATTTGGCGCTGCAATATGTTCAGAACATAGAAGATGCCGAAGAAATTACCCAAGATATTTTTGTGAAAATCGCAGAAAAAATGGACTCTTTCCAAAAAAGTTCCGATGTAAAAACGTGGATTTACAGAATCAGCATCAACCAATGTTTGGATTTTATAAAAGCAAAAAATGCAAAAAAAAGGAGTATTTGGGGAAGTTTAGTACGCTTGAATGATCCTCAAAATTACTATCAACCAGCGCATTTTGATCATCCTGGAGTTATTTTGGAACAAAAAGAGGAAATTCAAAAAATTTTCGAGGGCATCAATCAATTGCCTCCACAACAAAAAACGGTCATCATTTTATTAAAAATCGATGGAAGAACCCAAACTGAAACCGCCAAAATAAT
Organism: uncultured Flavobacteriales bacterium; assembly: GCA_937876095.1. Lineage (GTDB taxonomy): Bacteria > Bacteroidota > Bacteroidia > Flavobacteriales > Weeksellaceae > CALFIE01. Next base: position 11,097 of record CALFIE010000006.1, read on the forward strand.
GGAATTGGGAGAAAAAGCAGTGGAATCTCTGTTCCAAAGAGCCAAAAAAAATTTAACGACACTTTTAAACAAAAACGAAGGATAAGAATGAAAAATTCGTCTAATAATTTTATGGAACTCGAAATTTTGACCAAAATTCAACAAGTAGAACCAAAAGATGAACTGTACACTCAAATTTTGGAGAAAATACAGCAAAAAAATACCATTTCTTGGAATTGGGTTCGCATTGCCGCATGTTTTTTCATTATAGCGTTGGCTACAGAATACACTTTAGTTCACAAAAAAAATACACAACTAGAATTGGCAAATTTATTACCACAAAACTCAAATATATTGTATTATGAATAAGTCAAAATTTTTGCTACTAATAATAGCAGCTTTGGTTATTTCAAACGGTGTGCTTCTTTTTGGTTGGATAAATGGTCCAAAATCACATAAAGAACCACGAGAAATCATTATTAAAAAACTGCATTTTGATGATTCACAAATTGCTCAATATGAAATATTAATTTCACAACATCAAAAAAATATTCGTGAAAACGAAACTCAAATAAACCAATATCGAAAAGAACTATACCAACAACTCAACAATACTACCGATTCTGAAAAAAAACAAAACACTATATCAAAAATTGGGGAGCTACAAATGAAAGCCGAAAAAATCAATTTGGAACATTTTTTGGATATCAAAAAATTATGTAAACCCAATCAAATGAAAGATTATGAATCATTAACCCAAGAATTAGCTAATTTATTTGGTCATAAAATGAAAAAACCACGATAATTTTTCGATTTTCAAATCCTGCTTTAACTTAATTGAAATAATAAAATCAAAAAAATAAATACTATATGAATTACAAATTTTCGACGACGATTTTTGCTGGGCTTTTAGCATTAATTATCTACTCTTGTTCCTCTGATTCTGTGATAGAAGGTACACCAACTACCGAAACCTATCCGAATGTATTGGCAACTTTTGGTAACAACATCAATCTAAGTAGTTTAGAAAATTACGCCAACCAAACGATTCCAAATTATATTACCAAAAATAATACAGGAACCAACCAAATTAGCGATAAAGGAGCAACTCTTGGTCGAGTTTTATTTTATGATAAAAATTTATCTAAAAACAACACCATTTCTTGTGCAAGTTGCCACAAACAATCTTTGGCTTTTAGTGATAACGCCATTGCAAGTACAGGAGTAAACGGAACTACAGGAAGACATTCTATGCGATTAATCAACGCGAGATTTGCCAATGAAGCAAAATTTTTCTGGGACGAACGTGCAAGTTCACTAGAAGTGCAAACATCTATGCCAATACAAGACCACAAAGAAATGGGTTTCAGTGGTGCAGATGGCGACGAAAATTTGACTGCGCTCCTTACTAAATTACAGAATATTGGTTATTACAAAGAATTGTTCAAATTTGTATACGGAGATTCCAATGTAACGCAAGAACGTTTGCAAAATGCATTGGCACAATTTATAAGAAGTATACAATCGTTCGATTCTAAATACGATGCAGGTAGAGCAGCTTCACCAAATGATCAGGTAAATTTCCCAAATTTCACTGCACAAGAAAACCAAGGAAAACAATTGTTTCTTGCCGCTCCTGTTTTTGATGCCAATAGCAATAGAACTGGTGGTGGTTTAGGTTGTGCTGGTTGTCACGCTGCACCAGAATTTGATATTGATCCAAATACGAGAAACAACGGAATTATTGGGAATATTTCCGGAACTGGTGGTATAGATATTACCAATACAAGAGCGCCAAGTTTACGAAATGTGACCAATGCAGCTGGTGTAGAAAACGGACCATTTATGCATACCGGAAATTTGGCGACTTTGCAAAATGCAATCGGACATTACGGAACCATCAATATTGCACCAGGTAATACCAATCTAGATCCTAGACTTGCACCAAACGGAATTGGACAAAAACTCAATCTTACAGGTGCAGAAGTAAATGCAGTTATCGCATTCCTAAAGACTTTAGGTGGAACAGACGTTTACACCAACAAAAAATGGGGAAATCCATTTCCATAATAGTTTTATTTAATTAAAATAAAAATCACCTCAATAGAATTTTTGAGGTGATTTTTTCATTAATGAAAAGAAATAACATTCAAGCAACAAAATAATTTTAGTACATTGGCTCAATATTTGAAATAACAAATACCAATAATTTTTTTAAAATTAAAAAACTATGAAAAAATACCTTATTTCTGCAACATTGCTTTTGAGTTCAGGAGCATTTATTGTAACTACTACGCAATCTTGTACTGCATTAGCATCTTCATCTGTAGGTTTAACCATATTGAAACAAATTTTATTGGGTGGAATCTCCAAAGGTGTAAGTATTTTTAGTGATAAAAATAGCTTTTTAGCCAACCAACTGATAGATGCAGCAATGCCGCAAAAACTAAAAGATGTAAACTCCACTTTAGAAAAACTAGGACTCAGTAATTTGGTAGCCAAAGAAAAAGATTACATTGCACAAGCTGCCTCTTTTACGGTAACTACAGCACAACCAATTTTGGAAAATGCCGTAAATAATTTAACACCAGAAGATGCGGCAAAAATTGCACAAGGTGGAACTGGTGCAGCAACTCAATTGCTTAAAGAAAGAACCGCAACTCAATTGATGGCGGCAATTTCACCAAAAGTAGAGTCTAAACTAAATGAATTTGGAATCGTAAAAACGCTGAATACTGCATTAGCAGGAAGCAATATGCTCGGTTCACTTTTAGGTGGTAGTTCTAGTTCTAGCAGTTCATTAACTGGTGGTCTTAGCAAATTTGCTTCAGAACAAATGGTAAATGGACTTTTCGCCATCATACAAAATAGCGAAACCAACAACGCTAGCAAAATTATGGGAGCTTTAGGTGTAAAATAAAAAAGTCTAAAATATTTAATTAACTTTGGGTTTCCGAAATTTTTTTTCGGAAACTTTTTTTATCATCTTTAAAAACAAAAAAATAATGGACATTATAGGTGGAAAACCAGAGCAAAATCCTGACGATTTTTATAAATCGTTGAAAGAAAAACTAGAAACTACACACCAATTTCCCGAAGATTTTCTCTTCAAATTCATTATCACCAGTAGTTCCGAAAAAATTTCTGAAATTTTGCGTGTTTTTGATGGTCTTAATTTCACCTTTACCAATCGCGAAAGCAGCAAAGCAAAATACACGTCTTGTAACATCAATTGTTTTGTGCTAGATGCAGACCAAGTAATCCGACTCTACCAAGAAGTTGGTAAAATAGAGGGCGTAATAATGCTCTAATTTCTTTCTTAAAAAAATCTAAAAAAAACGCATTTTTTTAATTCAATTGAATGAAAATACTAATTTCAGGAGCAAAAGGTTTGATTGGACAATATTTGGTGCAAAAACTCACCGAAAAAGGTCATTCTGTAAACATTCTGACCAGAAAAAAAACTGGTAAACCCAATGAATTTCGGTGGGATCCTGCAAAAAATTATATAGAAGACGATGCTTTTCTTGGGGTGCAAGCAATTATACATTTGGCTGGAGCAAGTATTGCCAAAAAATGGACAAGTTCATACAAAGAAGAACTCTACACCAGCAGAATAAATGGCGCACATTTAATCAAAAAATATTGCGAAAAACACCACATTCGTCCATTGGTTTATATTTCTGCATCGGGAACCAACTATTACGGAACCTTCACTTCACCTGTAATTTTGGCTGAAGATTCTGGAATGGTACAGCAAGATTTTTTAGCCAAATTATGTGCAGATTGGGAACAGTCTGCTGCAGATTTTTCGGGAATTGCTGATAGAATTGTTTGCATAAGAACAGCAATGGTTTTAGCAAAAAAAGGAGGAGGTTTCCCAAGATTACAGAAAATCATCAATTACAATTTAGGATCTGCAATTGGTACCGGAACCCAATGGATGAACTGGATTCACATAGATGATTTGGTAAATATCTACTTATTTACACTGGAAAATCCCAGTATTTCTGGTGCGTACAACGCAGTTGCAGATGAATTTCTTACCAATGAAGAACTGATGCGAAAATTAGCAAAAAACGCCCACAAAAAATTTCTACCCTTAAAAATTCCTACTTTTGTAATGAAAAAAATGTTCGGTGAAATGTCCGGAATCTTGTTGCAAGGTTCCAGAGTGTCGAATGAAAAAATAAAATCCAAAGGTTTCGAATTCAAATACAAAACACTGGATTTTGCATTGGCAGATTTAACCTAATAAAGCCTCGATTGCTACAATTTCTCTTGCAATAATTGCGCTATTATTTATAATCAGAATCGGTCTTTGCATCAAAATTGGGTAATTTGCCAAAATTGCAATTAGATCTTGCTCAGAATAGTTACTACATGAGAATTTTTCTGTCCAGACTGGCTCATTTTTTCTGATAATTTGGTGAACACTCAGTTGTAACTGCGCTAGAAGTAGCTCTATTTCTTGCTCATTCAGTGGATTTTCTAGGTAATTTCTTACTTGGAAGGTGATTTTTTTCTCCTCCAAAAATTCTAATGCACAATTGGATTTAGAACAAGTTCCGTTGTATAAAAGCGTAATCATTATTAAGAAATAAGAAAAAAGATTAAAGATTAAAGACTAAATCTTACATATTAAAGACTAATGACTAGAATTATTTTTTTTACTAAAAAAGTCCGTGAAGTGCCGTATCTATTTTCTCTAAAATAGTTCCGAAATCTTCGGGTCTTTCTACGAAATCCAAATCATCTACTTCTATGATCAGTAATTTACCTTCTTGATAATTAGAAATCCATTTCTCGTATTTCTGGTTGAGTTTAGAGAGGTATTCTATAGAAATCGAAGCCTCATATTCTCTACCACGTTTGTAAATTTTCTTTACCAAATTTGGGACATCTGATTTCAAATAAATCAATAAATCAGGCGCAGAAACGAAACTTTTCATCAGGTTAAAAACCGAAGAATAATTGTTGAAATCACGATTGGTTAACAGATTCATATCATTCAGATTTTCTGCAAAAATATGGGCATCTTCGTAAATCGTTCGATCTTGTATGATATTTTTACCACTTTCGCGGATTTCTTTTACCTGCCGAAATCTGCTTCCCAGAAAATAAATCTGCAAGGCAAAACTCCATTTGCTCATATCTGCGTAGAAATCCTCGAGATACGGGTTGTGATCTACGTCTTCAAATTGCGCATCCCAACCATAATGTTTTGCCAACATCGTGGTGAGCGTAGTTTTTCCGGCACCTATATTTCCTGTAATTGCAATGTGCATCTTTCTAAATAAATAATAATTGATGAATCTTTACTAACTGACTGATGATTATTTAATCAGGATAAATCAATTATCATTAATCAAATATCATTTATGGTTTGTAAAGATAAAGTTTGTTACTGATGATTACAAAATATGCGGTCGAGTTTTTATCCACAATCATAGATTTATCAGTATTGAAGACCTTTTTCAGCGAGTTATTTTTCCAAAGGGAAATCGTGTCTTTGCTAAAAACCAAAATTTGCTCATTTTCCCGACGAAGTTTTTTGGCGTTTGCAACTGGTGATTCTTGCAGAATTTTCCCATCAAAATCCAAAATTTTGAAGGAATTTTCGGTGAGGAGATAGATTTTTCGCTCGAAGACCAAAAAATCTACTACTTCATCAAAATTAATGGATAAAGGATAAGAATTGATGATGATATCATCTCTGTAATTGTATTGCACGAGTGTTTTAGTACTCTCATTCAGCAACCAAACTTGCTGTAAATCTTCGGTATAAGCTGCGCTCACAAAACCAAATTTTTGGCGGAAATCTATTTTCTGAATTTCTACCAAATTTTGATCCAGAAATTTAAGTTCTTGTGCATTGGCAGAAAACAGCACGATATTGAGTGGATTTTGCACATCTTGCACTCGAAAAGGAACCGTCATCATGGTTTTACCAAGTTGTTTTCCTACGGAATCGTATTTGGTAAAGCTGAAATCTCGATTTTTGTAGAGGTAGATATTCCCATAATCATCTGCAAAGAAATCTTTGGTTTCCCGTAATTTCAGGGAATCAAAAGGTAGCATTTTCTGTCCCGAAATGGTGCAGAAAAGAAAAAGTAATATGATTTGTAGGGATTTCAAACTTAAAGCTCTAAGGTGTCTAGATTTCTACGATTGTCTCTAATAGCCACCAAAATATGTACCGATTTTTCAATGATGGTAAAATACAACGAAAAGTTTTCTAAAACGACTACTCTTCTTACATTTCTGTAGGCAGTTTCAGAACCAATGAAAGGGTTGATTTCTAATAAGTTTTCGAACCGAAGAATTTCATCTAAAATTTTGTTGGAATAAGAAAAAGATTGGTTATGTTCATTCCAAAATTTCAAAATTTCGGATTGTTGCAAAATAGCATTATTTGACCAAATTATTTGAAACATTGCATAAAAATTTGGTGCGCTTCTTCTTTGGTTTTGGTTTCGCCTTTCTCTATATTTTCAAAACCTTGGTCAACCAATTTTTTTTCAAAATCAGTAAGTTCAACTATGTTTTTTGATTTTTCTAAAGAAAATTTTATTTTCATTTCTTCTAAAAAAGCTTTCACTGCAGAAAACTGATTTGCATTTTCGGGGAAAATCAAAATAGAATCCATTTTATTAAATTTTAATCAAATATAGCACATTTCTTTATACAAAAAAAGCGCTCCAAAAAAGGAACGCTTATATCATTATTAAAGAAACATCTACTTAACTGCAATTTCATAAATTTTGCTCCAGTTTTTACCTGTTACGAGCATATTGTCACCTTTGAAGGTGATTCCGTTGAGTACATTTTCTTTATCTTCGTTTAAAGGAATTTTATTTACAATTTCACTCAAATCAATTTTGCCAACTACTTCTCCGTTTTGTGGATTAATTTTCAAAATAATCGGTTTATGCCAAACATTGGCGTACAAAAATCCTTGGTGATATTCTAATTCGTTTAGTTGGTCATACACTTCAGAATTTCCTGCAACAGAAATGTATTTTAACATTTTAGAAGGATCATTTGGATCCAGAAAATAGATATTTTTGGTTCCGTCGTCTGCAATCAGGTTTTTGCCATCAGTAGTCATTCCCCAACCTTCGTTCATCACATTTGGATTTTTAAATTGTCCCAATAATTTAAAAGAATTTTTATCGTAGATATAGCCAATTTTGGTTTGATAAGTTAATTGATATATTTTATCTCCAAAAATAGAAATCCCTTCTGAAAAAATAGAATCTGGCTGTTTTGCCTGCATCAAAGGATTTGTAGAACCAAGTGTATATTTTATTAAACGAGATTTTCCTTCTTGACCGATACTTTCGTAGATGGTATTTCCTTCTAATAGAAAACCTTCTGTAAAATAAGAGGTATCGTGAGGATATTCTTTTACCACTTCATAAGACATTTTGGCTTCAGGATTTTTAGCAAAAACATTGATGGTTGCATCTTGATTGAGGACTTTCCCATCTTTTTTGGTAATGTTGAAAGTGATTGCATTGTCGCCCAAAGTAAAAAATTTGGAATCTACCACCAATTCAGAAGTTTCTTTGTCACCAAAACTGATGGTGATTTTTTCGGCATTTTCGGTAACTTCTTTTGGGAGCACCAATTTATCGCCGAAATGGTAACCTTTCGATTCCATAGACGTGTTGTAATCGCTGAGTGAATTTAGAATTTCTTTGTCTTTGTTACACGAAACTACAAGTAAAAGTGCAAAAAGTGCCAGTAAAAAGTGTTTTTTCATCGTTTATATTTTTCAAAAAAAGAAATTACAATGTTTTGAGGGCAAAACTACAAAAAAAGCATCATTTTTTGGTGAAAAATGATGCCTTCAATTTGTTAAAAAATATTAAATTAATTCTCTACGAAATTCTTCAAAGATTTGCCTACAATTTCAGACCAACCTTGCTCAAAACTTTCGTGATAAAAATCCTGACCAAGATGGTGAAATGTATCTAAACCTTTATGTGTCAATGTAACCATTGTTCCTCCGTTTTCCTCGGTAAGTTCCCATTTTACGAGCGATTTTCCTTTAGAAAGTTCTGGATATTCCCAAGAATATTTTAATTTTTCGGTGGGAATCACATCTATCACTTCACAATGATGGTGGTATTGTTTCTTGTCTCCTGGTTCATAAAAACTAAAATTATTGCCAATTTCTGGTTTAAAATCTGGTATATCGAAATACCAATTTTTCAAGGAATCTTGGTTGGTAAGTGCGCTCCAAACTTTCTCAACAGGCGCATCTACTTTTACGCTTACTTGTACATTGTCGTGCATGATTTTCAATTTTTTATTAGTACCTAAAGTTAAGCAAGTTTTTTCAGAAACTGCCAAAATTTTTATGATGTTCCTGCGGCTTTTATGATATCATCTCCTTCTAAAATAGGTTTCTGATAACCATTTTTTGCAACATTTGTCATTGCTGTTGCCAATTCCTCATTGGTTGTAAAACCTTTTGCGTAGAATTTTCTTCCGAGAGGATACATCCAATTCACATATTTGTAATATTTGTTCACTCGTTTCATATCGCCATCAAGTGGTTTTATGAAACCAGGGCGAAAACAATAGGCGTTTTTACCGAAAATTTTAATCAGATCGTTCTCTGTTTTTCCTTTCACTGCAGACCAACCAGAACCTTTCTCATTAGAATCGGTACCTGCACCAGAAATGTAGCAAAATTTTCCTTGCGGATTTTGATGATGAAAAATTTCTGCAAAATGTAAAGTTAACGTGTAGGTAATTTTGTAATACTCGTCTTTCGGAAGTCCAACCGAAGAAATCCCGAGACAAAATAACACCGCATCAAACCCAGAAAATTGATTTTGAATCGGCGTTAAATCATAAAAATTATCCACCAAAATTTCACGAAGTTTTGGGTGCGAAATTCCACTTGGTTTTCTGCTTACAGAGAGTACTTCTTCTACATCGTTTCTTTGCAAAATCGTGTGCAAAGTTCCTTCTCCTACCATTCCTGTTGCACCAGTAAGAATTATTTTCATTGTTTATTATTAAAGTAAATCAAAGGTAACCAAATCATTAGTTAAAACCAATTAAAAAAAAAGCGAAATCTTAGAGGTGATGCACATTTCAATAGCACAAAAATAGGTCGAAAAACTACTCTTCTACTATTTTTTCCGCCTGTATTTCACCATAAACCAACCAATTTCTTACAATAAATGCAACTATTACAGACAAAATTCCTGTAATTACCAGAAAATATTGCAACAAACTCAGACCTTTAAACACAAAAGAAAACACCAAGATTGCTACTGCACAAATGAAAATGATGCCTCTCATTTGCAGCCCTTTTCTTCTGTCTTCTATCACAAAATCCAGAAAATAAGTAATAACCAAAACGCTCAGTAAATACAGCGCGATTCTAAGTCCAAAATTATCTTGTGCTTCTTGTAATTTTACTAAATCGTGGTGAAAATACGCAGTAAAAATTTCGTGAAAACTTATCGCAATTAATCCTAAAAACATCAGCGTTGGAATAAAACTCAATTCTAAATACGTTGCGTTGTGAAAACCTTTTTTTGCATTCCTGTTCCCAACTAAATCGAAAAAAATCCACCATAAAATAAAGGTAATTACAATACCTAATGTGAAAATGGCTAAATTTTGAAAATTAAGGTCTTTTGCTTCTGAAATTCCGTTAATCACCGCCAAAACTACTTCGCCAAAAACAATGGTAGTTATGAGTCCCAATCGTTCCATCATAGATGATGATAGTGTAACATCTGTATTGCTATTTTTAATCAATTTAAAATTAAAAAATGCAGGCAAAAAATTAAGTAAGAGCGCAATATAAAAAATAACTCTAATGAAAACTGGTCGAGTTTCACCGACATCAAAAAACAAGGTAACTCCCATCAAACTAAATGAAATGAGATACAAAACGGTATAAGGAATATTGAGTTTTCTGGTTGCTTTATTATAAAAATTTAAGCTCAACCAAATATAAGTGATGTACAGCTGCAAACACATCATAGCAACAGTAGTTCTGAAAAATACTTTATCTGGTGAACTACCAAAAGAAACAATTAAAATCGCCACCAAAAGCATTTGCCAAAGTGTGATAAACCGACTTCTAAGTCCGTTGTTCCCTGTAAAATCGTGGTACAAACTACCATTTAGCCAACCCCAATATACAAATCCGAAAACACACACATAATCTAAAAACCCCTCAAAATCTGAATGTTGTGTAAAATAGGTAGTCAATCTAGAAATAGCAATTACATAAATCAAATCATAAAAAAGTTCTAACCAACTGATTTTTCGTTCAGACAAATTGGCGTCGAATTGACGTGGTGCTCCCCAAATTTTTGCTCGGGAAATCGGATGCGGCATATTTCTATAATTTGAATTCAAAAATAGAAATTTTATTCTACATTTACGCCTTATTTTTAAGGTAAAAACCAATTTCATTCGTCTTGATGAAAGTAATATTCTTCATCTTTTATGAAAAAAACTTTTAAAATTTTAAAAAAAATAATGATCTCTTTACTTGCCATTATTGCGCTGTTTTCAGTAGCAACTTATCTGTTTATGCAACAACCAAAATTCGGAAAAGCACCTTCTGGAAAGCGTTTAGAACGAATTTTGAAATCCACAAATTATAAAGATGGCGCATTCCAAAACTTGAGTGAAACGCCCAATTTCCCAAAAGACACCAATGTTTTTGCGGTGATGTATCGCTTTTTCTTTAAAAAAAGTAAAGAGGTCACCCCGAAAAAACCCTTTGTTTTCGAGAAAACCGATTTAAAAAATCTAAATTCAAACGAAAATATTTATGTTTGGCTTGGTCATTCCTCTTATTTTTTGCAATTGGATGGAAAAAAATTTTTAATAGATCCTGTTTTGAGTGATGCTGCAAGTCCGATTTCTTTTACTACCAAAGCATTTGCAGGAACCGATTTGTACACAACTGATGATTTCCCTGAATTAGACGGACTGATTATTTCACACGATCATTGGGATCATTTGGATTTTGAAACGGTCACTAAACTCCGACCAAAAGTGAAAAAAGTAATTACAGGACTCGGAACTGGTGAACATTTGGAATTTTGGAAGTACGATCCTGCAAAAATTATAGAATTAGATTGGTACGAAAATTCAGATTTAGGCGATGGTTTCAAGATAAATGCAGAACCAGCGCGACATTTTTCTGGGCGTGGTTTCAAAAGAAATGGCGCGATTTGGGCAAGTTTTGTATTAGAAACTCCGAGTAAAAAAATCTATATTGGTGGCGATTCTGGTTATGATTCGCATTTCAAAAAAATTGGAGAAAAATACGGCAGTTTAGATTTGGCAATTCTAGAAACCGGACAATACAACCAAGATTGGCGCTACATACATATGATTCCTGCGCAACAATTGCAGGCAATGAAAGATCTGAATTCAAAACGAATAATACCAGTACATAATTCCAAATTTGCTTTATCTACTCATTCTTGGTACGAACCTTTGGATAAAATCACCGAATTGAGCACCGAAAATCTACGGATTATCACTCCAAAAATCGGTGAAAAAGTAATTTGGGAAGACGATACCAAAATCTATGAAAAATGGTGGAAGAAGTATGAATGAGGATGAGTTATGAGTTATGAGTTTTAAGTTATGAATTATGAGATATGAGTTACAAAGTTTTTGTCATTCCGTAGGAATCTAAATTGTTTTATTTCATTGAGTTGAGATTCTTTCAGAATGACAAAGAAACTTTTAAAGACTGCATAATTACAGAAAGCGAACATTAAAATTTTTAAAAGTCAACTGCATTAATAGTTCTAGTTTTTTCCATAAGTAACGTATTAAGACTTTCAATTTTTTAAAAAGTTGTATTTCATTAATTCTAAAAAAAATCGTTGTTTCTTCAACTCTTATTTTATTTGTATTTTTGGAAATCTAAATTTATGATATGAAAAATGCGTACCTTATAGACGGATCGCGCTCTGCAATTGGGAATTTCAAAGGAAGTTTATCTGCGGTAAGAACCGATGATTTGTTGGCTCAAGTTTTAAAAAATTTGATTAAAAAATTTCCAAATTTACCATTAGACAAAATAGATGATGTAATTATTGGCTGTGCAAACCAAGCTGGCGAAGACAATCGAAATGTAGCAAGAATGGCACTACTTTTAGCAGGAATTCCGGTTTCTGTTCCTGGTGAAACAGTGAATAGATTGTGCGCATCTGGAATGAGCGCAATTGCACAAGCAATGAGAGCCATCAAATCTGGTGAAGGTGATTTATTTATTTCAGGTGGTGTAGAAGGAATGTCTAGAGCACCTTTTGTACTTTCAAAAGCAGAAAATGCATTTGCAACCGACCAAAAAATGTACGACAGTAGTTTCGGATGGAGATTCATCAATCCAGAAATGGAAAAATTATACGGTACCGAATCTATGGGAAAAACCGCCGAAAATTTGGCAGAAATGTTCCAAATTTCTAGAGAAGAACAAGATGAATTTGCGTTGCAATCCCAATTAAAAGCTAAAAAAGCCCAACAAAATGGCAGATTTTCTCTGGAAATTGGTGATATTGCAATTCCTCAAAAAAAAGGAGATGCTTTAATTTTTAATAAAGATGAATTCATAAAACCTAATAGCAATTTGGAAATTTTGGGAAAACTGAAACCAGCTTTCCTAAAAGAAAACGGAACCGTAACTGCAGGAAATTCCTCTGGATTGAATGATGGTGCTGCTGCTGTTTTGATTGCTTCAGACGACGCAATTAACAACTACAATCTCAAACCTATGGCAAAAATTGTAGCAAGTGCAGTAACTGGAGTTGCGCCAAGAATTATGGGAATCGGACCAGTAGAAGCAACCAAATTAGCACTGAAAAGAGCCAATTTAACTTTGGATCAAATAGATATCATAGAACTGAATGAGGCTTTCGCAGCGCAAAGTATCGCTTGTCTGAAAGCACTACATATAGCAAACAACGACGAAAGAGTGAATAGAAATGGTGGTGCAATTGCACTTGGTCATCCTCTCGGAATGAGCGGAACCAGAATTACTCATTCTGCAGCACTCGAATTGCAAAAATCTGGCAAAAAATATGCATTAGCAACTATGTGTATAGGAGTCGGACAAGGTTATGCAGTGATTTTGGAAAATGTACAATAAACAAAAAAGCATCAAAAAAATTTTGATGCTTTTTCATTTAATATTTCTTCAAATTAAGCAGGAGTTTCGTCGTAATTCACCATCCAGTTAACTCCGAATTTATCTGTCCACATTCCGAAATAGGCTCCCCAAAATGTATCTTGCAATGGCATTGTAATTACACCACCTTCTGATAATTTATTGAAGTAATTTTCAGCTTCTGCTTTTGAATTGGTATTCAACGACAAAGAAAAATTATTTCCTGCAACTAATTCTTCACAACCATTGCTATCACTTCCCATCAACATGGTTTCTTCAGAAATTGGTAAAGATACGTGCATAATTTTATTCTTATCCTCTTCAGAAATAGGTGGCATTCCTTCTTGTGGTGGCATATCACCAAATTTTCCTATATAAGGGAATTCTCCGCCAAAAACGGATTTATAGAAATTAAATGCTTCGGCACAATTTCCATTGAAAGTTAAGTACACATTTACTGTTGCCATATTTTTATTGTTTTTTTCAAGTTAAATATTTTTATTTCTATTATCTATGTTGATCAATTAAGATCGGATTTCCATCTGGATCTTTCAAGAAAATGTAATCTGGACCTTTGGTTTTTTCATCTGCTTCTCTGTCGAGTTTTACACCCTCTTTCTTCAAAATTTTCTGAATTTCTCGAACGTCAGTAAAAGGATTTACTTCTTGTGCATTTTGGTCCCAACCTGGATTGAAGGTGATTGTATTTACTGGAAACATTCCTTGGAAAAGTCCTATTACGGTGTTTCCGTTTTTCAGAACAATCCAGTTTTGGTCTATATTTCCGTTTTTGTAGGTAAAACCTAATTTTTGGTAAAATTCTACCGATTTTTTGAGGTCTTTTACGTTTAGACTTACAGAGAATGCTCCAAGTTCCAAATTTTTAGAAGTATTTTGGGTGGTCTGTGAAAACACAAAATTGCTCATTAAAAGCAAAAAAAATAGTATTTTTTTCATTAGTTATCGGTTTTCCAGTCTGTTTTATAATCCAGAGTTTTGTCATAACTCACCCAATTTCCAGTGAATTGAATATAAGGACTTTCAATTTTTTCAGTTTTGGGATTCCATTTAAAATTAAATACAAATTTCCCTCTGAAAGTTCCTGAATGTTTACCTTTTGGTTCTTCAGAAAGTTCGTATTCACCGTAAACTGTCCCACGTTTTTTGGAATCTTTATATTTCAAAATTTTGAGTTTTCCTTCAAACTTGGCGTAATTATTATCAACCACCGAATAACCCAAAAGAAAATATTCCTGGTCGTTTTTTTTGTTTTGTTCAGAAACGGTAATTCTAACTTTGATTTCAGTTTTCTTATCTCCAATTGTACCGATGTAAGGTTGACTATTGTTCATCCAAACAGGAGAAATATCGGGCATTTGTGAAAAAACGAATGTTGAAAGTAAAAGAAAAAATAGTACTATTTTTTTCATTAAAATAAATTAAAAATTAAAAATAATCTAAACCCCAAATTGCTCCAAATGATGATTGAGATGCTTCGCAAACATATTGTTCCAATCTTGTGCAGAAAGTTTACCAAAACTCAAATTGATTTTCCCATCAAAAGCTGATGCTCCCAATTGTTGGGTTTTTTGGATGTAACCAATGAGTTTTTTCTTTTCTTCTTCAAAATTTCTATGATCTGAAATAATGAAAACCGGACTGGTTGGCAAACTTTGTTTGTAAGGTTTTTCATCCACAATTTTTGGTTTTACAAATTTGGTAAGGAAAAATTTGGCAATAAAATTGGGTTTCTTGTGTTTTTCTGGTTCATAAGCAATGGAATACGCCACATTCATATGTGCTAAAACTTGGTCTACACTCATTTTACCCCATTTTCTTTGGGTTTCTGGAGTGAGTTTATTGATTCGGTCGATATAAGATTGCGCATCTTTTGCATCGAAAATGTTTTGCATTGTTTTAAAAATTTTGAGAATATCAAAGTTAAAATATTTTTTCGAAATTCTTAAAAAAATAAAATTGCTCTCAAAATTTTGAGAGCAATTAATTAATTATTCCGAAATAAAAACCTTCGTACCTTGTGTATGCGCGTTCATTTGTGGTGCGTAATAGTTTTGCAAAGTGGTTATTCCGTTGCTGAAAGTTCCGGCCGAATTGCAGATATAATCGTACTCGAAGACGTATTTTCCTTTGGTCATATATTCTATATAGAAATTGGTGGAAGCGTCTTTGGTGACTTGGTAATAGCCCAAATTATTTTTCCAATGGTAGCCCGAAAGTACATCTACAGGCTCAAAACCTGCGGCGCGCATATCTTTCAGATGGATATATTCCATAGGTCGGTCTGTATTCAGAATCATTCTCACAGTGACTTTGTCGCCGATTTTCAGCGGTGAATTTTCAGAAATTTTCTGCAATTCTTCACCATTTTCGGTTTTCACTTTTTTGTACAATTCTTTGGTGATAGAAATGTAGGTTTCCGATGATTTAATTTGATCCAAATCTTCGTAATACTGCCAAAAAAGACCACCTTGCACAATTCCGGCTCCTGGTTTTGTGATGGTTACACTTGCAAGATTTTTATCAATTTTATCGGATTTTACAGATGATTTCACGTAACCTGTTGCTTTGGTGTCTGGATTTACGAGATCTTTTCCGCCCCAAATTATGGTGGCTTTGTCAGATTCTGCGGAAGTCCACGATTTTCCGGAGTTGAGAATGGTATATATCACTTCGGAAGTACTTCTGGAAGTGTCCCAACTGGAAACTTCTTTTTGCGTGATAAGCCAAATTTTCATTTCCTCGACCAAATTTTGGTCGTTGGTTAATTTATTAAACGCTTCTAAAGCACCTGCTTGATTCACGACTTTGCTACTAAACCAACCCCAATCATTCAGGTTTTGTTTCCAATAAACACCTTGCGTTTCGCTTTGTACCGAAGTTTCTTTTAGGTAGGTCAATAATTTTTTAGAAATATCTTTCAAACCATATGCATCGAAAAGCAGAGATGCTCTATGCAATCCAAAGAAAGTAAAATCGGTGATTTTGGAAGTCTTCGACTTATTTATTACTAATTTTTTCAATGTTGCACCATTTCCGTTCAAAGGATAGTCTTTTTCCCAATAATGACGTGTGTCGAGGTAATCTAAAGCGAAATTACTCCACACATTTTCTTTTTGTACAATAAAGTAATGGTTGAGTTCGGAATCCACAAATTTCACCAATTTAGAAACCATTTCTTTTTGCTCGGAAGACTGATAATCTGCCAAATTTCCTTTCAACCATTCGTTAATTCGACCTAAATTTTTCAAAATATAGAGCGAATTTCCGTACGAACTTGGGTAACCTGCATACCAAGAAAAACCTCCGTCTGGATTTTGCAATTTTTTCAGTTCGCTCCAATCTTCATTGATGGAGTTTCGCATCGTATTTGCATCAAATAATCTCGCCAATTTCGCCATTTGTTCGTCCTCATTTTTGGCATCTAAAACCCAAGGTGTTTCTTCTAACAGCAATTGTTTCAGTTCCTGATTTTTTTCAAGATTGCTGGTTAATAAACCTTTACTTTGATATTCATCAAAAACGGTTTTCATTTTTGGATTGGCTTTGAAAATTTCAGAAGCCAAAACATCAGCAAACCATTTATTGAACACCACATCCGCAGAAAGATTGTTGTCATTTTTCAAACTTGGCAAAGCGAAAATCACTTCCCAAATCGGATTGGTCGTCAATTCTAAAGTGTTTGAAACGTTGGTTGCTGTTTTGCTCGGATTTTTCAAATTTTCGATGGTAAAAGTCTTGGTTTGACCTTCTTTCACAAAAACTGGAACTGCATCTGTCACCAACATTCTGTTTGGTAAAACCGCAATTGCTTTTTGTTCGCCATCAGAAAAATCGCCAGCTTTCGCAACATTTTTAATGATAATTGATGAAACATCGGTCGGAACGTTTACATTCCATTGAACAGTTGTACTTCCATTTGCATTTATATCAAAATTTCGCAAATTATCACGAATTAACCCGAATTTATCTGTAATATCTGTGTTTGTAAAAGCATCTAAAATTTGCAATTGCGCTGTTCCGTTGAGTTTTTGGGAAGTTAAATTGCTGAGTTTAGATTTGAAAACCAATTCGTCGCCTTCTCTCAAAAATCTTGGATAATTAGGCGTTACCGAAAATTCTTTTTGAGTAACTACAGTTTTTTCAAGATACGCACTTTTTGCATCTTGTGTATGCGCGAGAAACATCAGTTTCCATTGTGTAAGTGCTTCTGGAGAAGTAAATTCAAACGAGACATTGCCATCTTTGTCTGTCATTAAATTTGGATAGAAAAATGCGGTTTCATTAAGATTTTGACGAACTGGAACTTTATCAAGATTTTCAATTTTTGCAATATCTTTTGTTTTTACAGAATCTACCTTTATTGAAGAAGCTCCTCTAATTAATATTTTATCAGAATTAGCATTTGAAATTTTTAAACCTGCAACTTTTCCTTCTAAATGATCTGCAACCGCCATTTCTGCTTGAGGAGTAGGAGCTGTTGCATAACCTAAACTGGCTTTCTCTCTTTTAACACCTAATGCAGTTACTACAACGCCTTCAATATCTTTTCCGTAAACTCCACCATCAAACCAATTAAAATATGGTTGATTAATTCCGTAACTGTTAAAATATTGTAATCTTTTGCTGTACGATTTTTGTTGCAAACCTTCATTAATAGCATATTGAGAAACAAAATATGGTTTATGATATAAATTTTGCCAATGATAAGAATTAGAAGCAAATTGATCTAAAGATTTATCGTACATATTTGCCAAAACTTCGGCGTTTATTTTTTCATTATCATCACCAAGAATTTTCACACTCCATTTTTCTTTTACGTTCGGTTGCAATTTATCTCTGAAAGTGATGGTTTCTATACGCAACGGTTTTTTGTCGGATACAATTTTTACATTTTCTGAAACAGTTTGCACATCATTATACGACACCAACTGAAATTGCGCATTCAGATTTTCTATGCTTTCCTCTTTTGGTAACGGAATTTCGTAGTTTAAAAATCCGTTCTTTACAGATTTTTGTTCGAATTGCGTTTCTCCGTTTCCGTTTTGTATATAAATGTTAATCAGTGCATCAGGAATTGCAGAATACACATAGAATTTTGCAGTTTCGGTGCGGTTATATTCGGTTTTTTCCTGTAGAACATTCAAGAAAGGTTTTTGATTTTCGGCAAGTTTGGTTTTATCAAAAACTTCAAAATTTTGCTGGATTTTTATGGTGTCTTTTCCTTCGATGTTGTAGAGTTCGAGTTGGTATTTTCCTGCGGAAAGTTTACCGAGGTCAACAATTTGATTTAGTTCGATTTTGTTTGAAATTGTTTGAATTGGTTTCTGCTCCTTTTCCTTTTTATCAAAATAATCGTGTGGAAATTTCTGCACAAATTCTTCTTTGCTCAAAATCGGAAGATTCTGAATTTGATTATCAAAATTATTTCTGAAGATGCGTTTTGGTTCTTCTAATTTCGACAATTTTGCGTGGTAAGATTTTTTTAGATTTTGGTCGTTGTAATTTTTGGTTTCTACTTTCAATTCAATATTTTCATCGGTAAAATAATCTGCTTTAGCATCTGAAACCGCGATGTAATGCGAAACAGAAGATACTTTCACATTGGTTTCCGCAGATTGCGTTTCTCCGTTAATATCAGTAACAGAAGCATTAATCTCGTAATTATCAACCTGAATTCCTTCCAGATTTTCATCTTTTTTCAAATCTAATTTAATTGTGAACTCACCTTTTTCATCGGTTTTTGCAGTTCCGAGGATCGAGTTTTCATTGTCATCATCGTGTGGAAACCACCAAAAATATTTCCAACGAATGTTGTGTTTTTTAATTTCGTAATTTACCACAGAATTACTTAAAGGAACTCCCGAAAACATCATTGCTTTTCCCTTCAATTCCACTGTTTTTCCGTAACTGTACTCGTCTTTTATCGGTTCAAAAGTCACTTCAAATTTCGGACGTTTGTATTCTTCTACTCTGAAATTTTTGTATCCATTTATAGTATTTCCATCAATTCTCAAAGAAAACCGACCATTCAATTTACCTTGCGGTAAAGTGAAACTACCGTGATAAGAACCAAAATCGTTGCTCGTGAATTTTTGCGATGTTACTTTTTGTCCGTTCACATCAAACAAAGTGATTTCTTGTTGATCTTTTGCCAAAACCGACTCTTTTCCGTTTTCTAATTTCGTAGAAATCACTTTGAAATACACCACTTGTCCTGGTCTGTAAATGGCTCTATCTAAGAAAATTTGGATTTTTCTTTGTGGTACATTTTGAGAATCATAATATTCGTTTTGATAAAAATTAACCAAATTAAAATCATTAGTTTTAGGTTGTCTCACCAAATACCGTTTGTAATAGTACTTGTTTTTACCATCAACAAACTGAAATAGTGCAGATTGATCGGTATTCGCAACAGATTTGTTGATTTTTTCATTATCTAAAAATTCATAAATTTCTATATTTTCATTGGTAATGAATTTTCCGTTATCACGATTGACCAATTTGAATAGATTGTCATTTTTAGTTGGTTGCCTATTTTCCACTTTTTGTTGAAAAATAATTCTGGATTGCGAAGCAATAAAATAAAACGTTTCGGCTACATTTCCTTCTACCACGTATTCTCCTACATAAATTCCGGAAGGAAGTGGTGCAATTTCTAAAGAAGATTGGTGTGTTTTATAATCTTTAAGATCTTGTAATGCAAAAGTCTCTTTTTTTACCAAATTTTTCTTGAGATTAGCGAAATTTTCTTTATCCCAAGAATTATAAACATATTTCATAAAACCTTGATAATCTGATTTTACTTCGTACAAATTCAAAGAAAATTGTTTGCAATTTTTGTACTCTGCAACCAAATGTATCGGTTGATTTGCCAAAGTAGTCGGTTCAAATTTTATAGTAACAAAAGGTTGTTTTATCTGGTTTTCTAGATTTTTAATATTCTCTAAAAATTTGGATTTCGGATAAGCAGATTTTACTTTATCCGCCCAAGAAAGTGCTTCTACAAATTCTTTTTTTTGTTGCAAATTTTGAATGATATTTTGGACGATGATTACTTTGTAATCTCCTTCTGCAAAAGAATTGTAGAGATTTATGAGTTGCTCTTGTTCATTTTTACAATGGGTAAATTCACAATTATTATTTAATTTTTCTTTGGAAAAATATAATTTGGGATTTCCACTATTTGATGCTATTAAATCTTCATAAATTTTGGTGATTTTCGATTGATTTTCTTTGAGTTCGTTTTTAGTGAAATAATCTTCTTCTTTCAGGAAATCCATATAATTTACTGATTTCCAATCGAATAAAGTGGGGAAATAATCAATATTTTCGGTGCTTTCGAAAATTTCTTTGTATTTACTCATCGAAATTTTCATGAGTTCGGTAGATTTTTTTTCTAACTCATTATAATGATTTTGTAAATAATTTTTAAACTCTGATTTCGACCAAGTTTCTATATCCGCATTGGAACCTTCTCCTTTAGAAAGATTTTGGTTAAGATTTGTTCTTTCATTAATTTCCCAAGAATTTTGGTCATAATAATCGGTGAAAAATTCGCCCAACAAAACTTGGTACACCAGTTTTTCTTCGCCTTGCAATTTACTATCAAAAGTCGCCAATTTTTTGAAAAATTTGGTGGAAGCATCGTTTTTGGTATCGTCTTCAGTAGTATTTACAATGCTGAATTCTGCTTTTAGACTGCGAATTAATTGCATAGCGTTGTCTTCTTTCATAGCGCGATTTTGGATTTCTAAAATAATGGGGAGATTGGTTTTATAACCACCTTTTTGGTAATTTTCGGCGACTTTTTTCCATTGTTGGTCGTAATATTTTTGTCCGAAAACAGGCATTGCAAGTAATAAACTAAGGAATAGAACTAATTTTTTCATAAATTTGGTTTTGGAGTCAAAGCATTGTTAGAATTTTGAACTCTAAGAGCGCTCCTAAAATGTTCGTTATAAAATTACTAAAAAAACACCTTATAGATAGCCAAATTTATGTTTCTTTGGCAGGAACTTTATTGGCTGTCTTTTTTATATTGGAGCAAGATACTTTTCGCTATCCAACTATTTTATTAGTATTTATAACGTATTTCAGTGGATATTTGTACACCAAATATCAGTATCATCGTTTTTTTTACAAAATTTTATTTATAAATGTAATCTGTGGAATCATTTCGGCAGTACTTATTTATCACAATCACCACGAAATTCGGCTCGTAAAATGGCTCGTCATTGTATTTTTGGGATTGCTGTATAATTCAAAATTTTTAGAAAATTACATCCGGAAAATCCCTCTCGTCAAAGTGTTTTATGTAGGTTTGGTTTGGGCTTTGGTTAATTCTTGGTTGAGTTTTCCTACCTTCAATTTCCCGATTTTTGTCATCAGTTTTTTGTTTGTAACAGCCTTGGTTTTACCTTTTGATATTCGGGATTTTCGAAATGATAAAGTAATTACTTTCCCAAAAATAATCGGAGTACAAAACTCCAAATATTTGGCTTATCTATTGGTTTTTCTAAGTGTTTTGGTTGCTATTTTTGCGTTGAAACCTGCTTTTGCTGTTTCGTTTTACATCACTGCTATTTTCACCAATTTGCTCATCTATTTTTCAGATGAAAACAGGAGCGATTGCTACTATTCTTTTGGCGTAGAAAGTATGAGTTTGTTGCCTTTTTTAGTTCTACAAATAGGTTTTTATTTTGAAATTTTTTGAATGATATTTTTTTAAATTAATAAAGAAAAATCCAAAAATTGAAAACAAAGTTGTAATTTTTTTATAGTACTTTTGAAGAATAAAAAAATAACCTCATTTTTGTCATCAACCAGATTGAATCTTGAATTTAAAAAAATCTAATAGAATTTTTTGAACGAGGTCAATCTAAATTTCAGCATGACAAAAAATCGGCTTGATTTATCATGTTCATCAAAAAACTACAACTATTTAATTTTAAAAATCACACAGAACAATTGTTTGATTTTTCGCCAGAAATCAATTGTTTTGTTGGCAACAATGGTGCCGGAAAAACCAATATTCTAGATGCATTACACTATATTTCTATGGCAAAAAGCTTCCTGGGAAACAGCGATTTTCAGAATATTTATACTACTTCTACCCAACCAGAAAGTGCCGATTTTTTTTCGATAGAAGCAGAAATTGATGGCGACGAAAAAACAGACATCATCAAAATTTTGTTGCCAAAAGAAGGCAAAAAAATCATTAAAAAAAATGATAAATCCTACGACAGAATTGCTGATCACATCGGATTTTTGCCAAGTGTGATGATTTCACCTTATGATGCGAATCTGATTTCTGATGCGAGTGAAAGTCGCAGAAAATTTCTAGATGCGATGATTTCTCAGACAGATTCTGCGTATCTTTTTGCATTAATGCAATACCAAAAAACCTTGCAGCAAAGAAATGCGCTCCTGAAATATTTCCAGAAAAACAGAACTTTCGATGCCGAAAATTTAGAAATCTACAACGAACCGCTCTCCAAATTTGGTTCCCAAATTTTTGAAAAAAGACATCATTTTGTTGCCTCTATTTTACCAACGATTCAGGAATTTTACGAAATTATTTCTAATGGTAATGAAAAGGTACGAGTAATTTATGAAAGTGACTTACAACAAGCCAATTCTGAGCAATTACTGCTAGAAAACATAGAACGAGACCGTCAATTGACCTACACTTCAAAAGGAATTCACAAAGATGATTTACTATTTGAAATGAATGGCAATTCTTTGAAAAAATTTGGAAGTCAAGGTCAACAGAAATCGTTTCTTATTGCTTTAAAATTGGCTCAAATGAATCGTATAAAAGAACTGACTGGCAAAACTCCGATTCTGCTTTTAGATGATATTTTCGATAAATTAGATGACCACAGAGTTGCACAACTGATAGAATTGGTAAACGAACAAAATTTTGGACAAATTTTCATTACAGATACACACAAAGAACGCACCGAATCTGTTGTGAAAAGGATTAATGAGGAAAGTAAGATTTTTGAAATTTAAGAAACTATGAAAGTATATGAAAACCATAATTGATCTTGAAAAATTTTTAAAAGAAAACCATCCTGAATTAAACAATTATATAATTGGTGGTTTTGGGAAATATGGAATTGATGGTTTTGGATTAGAAAAATTTGGAAGTCTATTTGTTTGGTTATTATGAAAGAGAAGGAAAACAAAATCTTAAATATTTTAAAACAGAAGAAAAAGCAGTTAGTTTTGCACTGAAAGAAATTAAAAAACAAATTAATAATCAAAAAAATCTCTCGCAGAGATAGAAAATTATGCTGATCAAAAAAATCTGCCAAATCTGCGAGAAATATATTAAAGATTGCTTCGCTTAACTCGCAATGACATGAAAAAAAAACGTGAATACACTTCTTCTGAACTGGTGAATTCTTTCGCCAAAATTTATGGTTTTGAAGATAAATTGGTCGCTCTGAAAATCAAAGATTTTCTGGGAGATTATTTAGATGATGCCTTGTTTCAGGAAATAGAATCGGTGAATCTGAAGGATAAAATCATCAGTATCAAAATAAAATCTCCGCTCCTGAAAAACGATTTCAGACTTAGAAAAAGTTTTTTCTTGCAAAAATTCCAAACAGAATTTAGCGAGGTGCAATTTGTAGATTTACTTATTTTTTGACACCGTTTTCTGCACCATTTCTTTTGCTCGAGAATCTAAAAACGAACGAATTGGGAAGAAAAATCGCAATGGATTTTTTAGAAAATAGCGGAAAATTTCTTTGAAAATAAGTTTCACCTCTCCTACTCTCACTTTTCTAGATCTGAATGCCAAAAACATTGATAATCCGAAACTCACCAAAAAATTGAAAAAACCAATTAAAAATACGGTGAAAAATGAAATCAAAAAGGTAGAATTACTGATATTGAAATCTTTGCCATACAAACCCAAAGCAAAATTTCCGGCAGCAAATGTGATGTGTCTGATATCAATATCTAATCCCAAAAACAAACCAATTGGAGCAGTTGCTCCCAAACAAACACCAAACCAAAAATTAGAGACAATTCCCGCCCAATTTCTAGAATAAAACACTGATAATCTTTTAGTAAATTTTTCACCAAAAAACTGATTCATAAAAGGATTTTTGGCAATACGTTTCGGAATTTTGTAATACACCGAATTGTTGCCGACGTTCCCTGAAATAATTCCTGAAATAAACAAATAAAAACCAGCAATAGAAGCGTGCAAAATTGCTTTGGATTCAAATGGATTAAGATCGGTAAGTAATTTGGTGGATTTTTCTACTGCAAAATTTTGTGAGAGCAACACATCTAAACCATAAATAATAGCCAAAGAAACCGGAAATGCCCACAAAACATTTCCCACAAATGCGATGAACTGACTTCTAAATAATTTAGAAACCAAGTTTGCAAAATCTTGATAATTTCTCTGGTGATTTTGATCTTCAGAAAGTACTTTCGCCATGGTAGCAGCAGTCATTGCTGGTTGTTTGGTTGCCAAAGTGAAATTCATAAGATAAATCATGATAAATCCCATTGCATAATTGAAAGAATACAACACTGCGTGCGAAAAATCACTACCCGGAATGTAGCTGTACAACATTTTCAATACACAGAGTGCACCTACAATTACACCACCTCCACTTGCTTTCCAAAACATTTTGAGGTATTCTTTGAAAGAAGAGGTAATATATTGACTTCCTGTTTCTGCAGTGTGATTGGTGATGAGATGTGACATCAATCTAGTGCTGTCCGAAAACAAATCACCAATATTGTTTTTGCGGGATTTGTATTCTAAAATATCAAAAAATAATTTTTGGGATTTCAGGAGCGCATCTTCGTCGGAATCTTGCACCAAAACGTACAAAATATCTGACATACGAACTACTTGTTGTCTGATTTTCAGCAGAGATTGATTGATTTTTCCTGAAATCCCATACTTAGAAGAATTCTTGAAAGCAAGATCTACAAATTCTAAACACTGTTGTAAATAAACTTTGATTTGCTTATAGTTTTCATTCTTAGAATGTAATGTGTAATCGGGGTTTTTGCTATAGCAATCTAGCAGAATTTCTAATTCTTTTTGTAGCGCCAAAAAAGGATTATCAAAATTTTTGTATTGCGGTGCCATATTCACCACTTCTATTTCTAGTGTATTACCAATCGTTCTCCAAGACAAAATATTCATAGAAAACAGCAATTCTCTTTTCACTTTTGGCTGGGTAGAAATGGTATCAATTTTCAAAATTTTGAACAATTCATCGAGTTCCTGCTCTGGAATCGCTTTAAAATATTTCAAATCCTGACTTGGCCTTACTGAAACGGTATCTACCAATTGCCAAATAGTACCATCATAATCTACTGGTGGCAAAACTTGGTTTAGTAAACGTTTTTTCAGTTCTGGTACAAATGCATTTTCAGATAAAATATCGGCTTCTGTCAAAGATAAATTGAACCTTTTATCAAAAACCTTACGTATGTAATGTCCAAAATTATTTGTAATAGTCGGATTGGACTTCAAGAAACTCAAAAATTCTACAAAAGGTTGCTTTTTAAGCAAAAAAAGGATTTCAGAAAGCGGTTTAAGCGATTTGGATTCGTTGTGCGAACTAAAATATTTTATAAGAACTTCGCTGAAATTTTGATATTTATTTTTGAAGAAGTAAGGCATTGATTATGCAAATATAACCATTATTTCAAAGTAACATTGTTCATCTGTCTCATAATCCAATTGTGTCGTCTTTGCAAGTACGGCGATGGATTTTTGGGGTCGTATTTCTGCGGATTTGGCAAAACAGCGGCAATCCAAGCTGCTTCACTTTTGGTCAATTTTTTTGAAGATTTTTTGAAATAATATTGCGAAGCAGATTCTATCCCAAAAACACCTTGTCCCATTTCTATCGAATTTAGGTAGCGCTCCAAAATCACATCTTTTCCCCACACAATTTCTATAATGAAGGTATAGATTGCTTCAAGCCCTTTTCTGAGGTAACTTCTACCTTGCCACAAAAATATATTTTTGGCGGTTTGCTGAGAAATGGTACTTCCGCCACGCAATTTTTTACCTTTTTCATTTTTTTCATAGGCTTTTTGTATGGCATCTATATCAAAACCATTATGAACAAAAAACTTCTGATCTTCTGAAGCAATCACTGCTTTTTTAATTTCTGAACCCATTTCATCGTACGAAATGTAATCCCGGTCTAATTTCCGGTACTCAATCATTCCACCAAGTTGAGTCAAAGTAATTGGCGGATTGAAGAATTTTCCCCAAAAAATAAAAATTATATTGAGTAAAATAACGATGTAAAGTACTTTCTTAATTTTTTTCCACATAAGAATTGCGACCAATTAGTTTGCAAAAATAGGATTTTTAATTTTTTATTTCAGCATTTTAAGATAAGTTAACGCTTCATTTGGAAATATTTCGGGATGAAAAATCTGTATGTAATCTTTCAAAACTTCATCTGCACGAACTGTTCCACGCTCGAAATAATCATTGGAACTCCCCTGAATTTTACCAGAAACGGTGTAGATTTTACCCGATTTGTACACCTGCATTTCAGCATATTGCGAATTGATTTGTAGCAATTCTTTTTTGGATTGATGATTGCCCACATTCATCCAAAATTCAGCATTATTTGCTTTTACAAACACCTCTTCGAAACTTTTCGGAACCGATTTCGTATCTTGATTATCCGCAAAAATATAGGCTGCATTTGCATCTACTAAAAATTGTCCCAAATTAGATTTTCCACCTGCAACAAACCACTGATTTCCGTACATTTCATTGGTAAGAACCTTTGGTTTTTTGGCAGATTTCTGTGCTAAATTTTTATAATTATTGTAATTACGCTCGATTTCAGCGTATTTTGCTGCTGCTTGTTGTTCTTTACCAATTAATTTTCCTATAATTTTGATGATTTTGGTTTTGTCTAATGGTTTTTCCTCTAAATATTCATCAATGAAAATCACAGGAATGCCATTTTTTTTCAAAATATCGTAGGTTCCTCCAAAACTTGCAACATAATTGGTAAAAATAGCATCTGGTTTTAGTGCCAAGATTTTTTCAACCTCATATTTTTGTTCATTTCCTATGTTCAAAATCTTTTTTTCATTCATTAATTGATGAATTTCCTCTGAAAAAATGTACTCTGGACTCGAAATTCCTACCAAAAGATTCCCTGCATCAAGTTCTAAGAAATATCCAACCAAACTAGAGTTCAGCAATACTATTTTACGAAATGGTAATTTCTTATGATCTATTTCATAGTGGTGTGTTCCCGATTGCAAAAGCAATTGATTTCCAGATTCTTGAAAATGAATATTTTTGGTACCAACTTGCTCCAAATTATTTTTTGAAGGTTCTTTTTTGCAGGAAAAAAGCAATAAAAAACACCAAAGAACTAAAATTTTGATTTTCATCTTTCAAAGAAAACAAAAAAGCACTATATTTGCAAACCGAAAATCGGCCACATAGCTCAATTGGATAGAGCGTCAGATTACGGCTCTGAAGGTTGAGGGTTCGACTCCTTCTGTGGTCACAAAAACGCAATACTTGTAAAACAGTTTTGCGTTTTTTTTTAATTATGGAATGTTTATTGCACTGAAATAAAAAAAAATCCTACATTTGTATTACACAATAAGATTTTATTGTGATAATTTTCCTAGTCTGGAATGCTGTTTCAAATGATATTTTTTTTACTATTTTTCATTATTAAAATAAATAATAGTTGGATATACAAAAAAAAGACCAAGAAAATAAAAAAATTAATAAACTAGTAACATTCATTAAAAATATTTGAAAATGAAAAAGACATTTATGCTTATGGCAATATACTTTTCTGTGATGAGTTTTGCACAAATCAAAGTCGTTAAATATGAAACATCACAAAAAGTTGGAGAATCAGGCTATGTTTCGATATTCCGGAAAGGAAATAAATACACCATTAATTATCAAGATATCAACTCACCATCTATGAATGCAGAAAGAAGTTTTTCTTTTGTGAATCAAAATAATGATGTAAATGCGCTCTATCAATTGATATCAGATGGTTTCAAAACGATGCCTTCAAATGATATTATGCTGGAATTACCTAATGACATTGTGTATCTTCATTTTTTGGAAAATAAAGGAAAAGTTATTTTTCAATTCATACAAATTGTAGATAAAAACAAAAAAATTGTTGGCAAATCACCTTATCTTACTCAAAAAGACGTAGATGCTATTTTCAGCCAAAAAGCATTAAATCCTGAAAATACAGTCCCTGTAAATAATTTTACACCAGCTACAACTACAGCTACAGCTACAGCTACAGCTACAGCTACAGCTACAACTAAAGCTTCAGCTACAACTACGACACCAAAAACTCAAAAAAAATCTACCACCAAGAAAAGTAAAAAATAGTAATACTTGGTAAAAACAGAAATACTAAAAGAAAATCAAATTAATGGTTTTCTTTTTTTTGTCAAATTTCCAGAAATAATCAATATTTTTGCACCATAAACGAACCAATCTACTATGCCTCTACAAATCAGCAATCTGACCAAAAAATTTGGTGATCAAATCGCACTGAACAATATCAATCTAGAAATTGGTAGTAATGAAATCATTGGACTACTTGGTCCAAATGGAGCTGGCAAATCTACTCTGATGAAATCTATAGTTGGGGCTCTAAAAATAGAAGAAGGATCTGTGATTTTCAATGGATTGAATAGCAAAGAACACGAATTAGAAATTAAAAAACAAATCGGTTTTTTACCTGAAAACAATCCTCTCTATCACGAAATGTTTGTACAAGAATATTTACAATTTGTAGCAAACCTTCACAATATTTCTGACAAAAGAATAGATGAAGTAATCGATTTAGTAGGAATTACCCCTGAAAAATCTAAAAAAATAAGTGCATTATCTAAAGGTTACAAACAAAGAGTTGGTCTTGCACAAGCAATTTTGCATCAACCTGATTTATTGATTTTAGATGAACCAACCAATGGTCTGGATCCTAACCAAATCATAGAAATCCGAAACGTAATAAAAGAAATCGGCAAAGAAAAAACAGTAATTCTCTCTACACACATTATGCAAGAAGTAGAAGCACTCTGTTCACGTGTAATTCTATTACACAAAGGAAATATAATTCAGGACTCACCAATTGAGGAATTTAGAGGAAAATTCGGTAGTTTAGAGGAAGCATTTACCAGTTACACCGCTTAAATTTGTATTAAAAAAGTTCTATAAAGATGGAATCTTTTCTCACTAATTTATTTAAGTTCACTTCAAAAACAAACGTTCATCAAAACCAAATTTCTCCACTTTTTTAACTTTCACTTTGCTGAAATTGCTATTTCTTGGATTTATTAAATAATTGAATTCACCTTGCACCGATGCAGACGGAACTTTCATTGTAAGAAATTTGTTGTTTTTCAAAAATTGGTCGCCCACTTTTTGTGTATCGTGATTGTGCGGAATTGCATTCCAATTTTTTGGTAATTTTTTCAGTTCAAAAATATTGTCATCAGGAATTTCGATGTGTACTAAACAATAATCTTTCGGTATAATTCCCAATGGAATATGCACCGCAATTTCAGACACACAAAGCGCAATATTTTGTCCAGTGTACAACATCGCAATTCCTTTGCTGTTCCATCTTCCACCAGCAATTTCGGCACCTTTTCCGCTTAAATCTTTTGCATAGATTTCTCTTGCTAATCGGTAAACAATCATAGAAAAATTACAATATAATATTTCGTAATTCGCACTTCGAAATTACGCTAAAACACCGTGCTCTATTCTGGTAAGTTCATCCATAAGAAGCGAAATACCAAAACTGCTGTCTAATAAATCCTGAGGTTTTTTCTTACCCAAAACTAAATTTTCAGACTGCAACCAAATCATAAAATAATCATCAGAACCGAAAACTTCTTTGCCTCTGTTATGGAGCAATTCTATCTGCATAATTCTTTCAGATTGTGGAGCATCAAAGGTTTTGCCTTCTTTTTCGTAGCGTGAAAGCGTTTTACCAGAAATATGTAAAAAATTTGCCCAATTTTGCATAGAAAAAGGGAATTTTTTAGAAATAGAATCAAAAGATTTGAAGGAAATACCATTTCTGACGATATCCATCAAACTGAAAACTCCCGAATCATCAAAATGTTGATAACCATAAACTGCAGCAGATTCCTGAACCATTCGCAGTTTTTCTTCGTTTTGTTTATATTCTTTCATCCTTAATTATTTTACCCTACAAATATACGACTTTTGTCTTAACAAAAAAGACTTTTGTCTATTTTTTTAAATTCTAAAATAATAGAAAATCATTAAAGAGAAAAACGCCCCATTTCTGGAGCGTTTCACTATAAAATTTTATTTATAATTTTTACGAATTTTCCGATGTAGAATTACCTTCAGATTTCGCTTCAATGGTTTTTATAGTAGTATCTCCATCTTTAGATTTCTGAATTTGTTCTAATAATTGTAAACCAAGAAGTCCGCTAATTCCGCCATTTGCAGAATCGCTATTTCCACCAATCAAAATATCTGGCATAATTTTCACGTTTTGCGTTGCGATATTTTCCATAATTTTGAGTTGTGTAAAATTATTTCCACCCATTGCATCTACAGAAAGTTTGTAAGATTCTGCATTTGATTTACCAATTGCCAGAATTTTTTCTGCTTCTGCATTACCAGTAAGCGAAATTTGTTCCGCATTTGCTTTTGCCAAAAGTTCAATTTTTTCGGACTCTGCTTTCGCCAAAAGTCTTGTTTTTTCAGCTTCACCAGTTGCCAAAAGTTTCAATCTGTCACCTTCTGCGTTTGCTTGCAAACGAACCGAATTCGCATCACCTGTTGCTTTTTTCACACTTGCATCTGCAATTCTTTCGGCAATTAAAACACCTTGGTCTGCTTTCACAATTTCTTTTTGCATATCTGCAATAGCCGTTTCTTTTTCCAAAGTTTGTCGCGTTTCTTGCGCTTTCATTTCGGTGTCGTACGTAATTTTTTGCTCTTCTGCGAGTTTTCTGTCGGTTAATGTTTTCATCAAACTTTCTGGCGGAACAATATCACCAATTAGCGTATCAACTCCAAAAACATTGTATTGCTCTAAAACACTACCAATATGTTCTCTTGCAGACTGTTGACGCTCTTTTCTGGTTCCAAGAAACGCAATTACATCACTATCTTGCGCAGAATTTCTGAAATAATTACCAATGGTCGGCTCCAAAACCTGACTCACCAAATTCACCATATTTCCGAATCTTGCGATTACTTTTGGTGCTTCGTTGGTCGGAATATGGATAATTTGCGAAACATCTAAATTAAAAGGGAAACCATCTTTACTTCTCACCGTAATTGTTGACAAATTTTTATCTAACTGATGAGATTCGCTTCTTGCAGTAGCCCAGTTTAAAACCAAATTGGTAGTAGGAACCAATTCTACCTTCATAATGTACGGATTGATAGGATATTTCCCAGGACCAAGAGGTTCTGCCCAAACTCCTTTACAACCTTTTTCTACAATATTTCCGTGTTTAAATTCAATCCCACTTAAATCTTTTCCTTCTTCACCAACATAAGAAATGACTACACCAACATGACCAATAGGAATTTCGGTCATATGAACCATTTCTAATTTGGCAAACCAAGGATTTAAGAAATAAGAACCTGCCAAAATTACCTGTTCTTGCAAACCTTTGTAACCATCTGCATTCAAGAAACCATCAATATCTTGAAATTTATTATGACCTTCTATAATTTTACCTGCAATTTGACCTTCAGCTAAAGGTTTTCCTTCTAAAGTAGTTACAACACCAACTGCATTATCAGGAATTGCAAGCATATCTGCTAATTCTATTTCAAAAAGTAGCGAATTAATTCTGTAAGAACCTGGTGTAATAATGGCAGTTTGTCGTCCTTTTCTACCACCATTATTTAGAAAAGCCATCGCATCTTGATACGAATCACAATCTACTTTTCTACCCAAAATTCTACCTGTCTCTAATTCGGCGCCATCCTTTGCAAGTATCAACCCAATTTTACCAGTAGGAATTACTGTAAAAGGCTGAAAATCTATAGAATATTGCCAAATCCATTTACCGAAATAAACTCCAGGAGCTAAAGTTTGTGCTTGAAAACCTGCTTCTCCGTTAGTTGCAATAATTCTACCTTCTGGTAATGTTTGTTTACCAAACAACACAAATTTTTTGGTAACGAGACCAATTTTATCTTCGGGAACAATAACCAATCCGAAGAAAACTCTTAACACGAACTTGTAAAAAACAAGACATAAAACTGCGATTCCTACAGGAATCATCCAACTTGAAAATGTAACCATAGTTTATTGATTTTAAAATTATTTTTTTAAATTTTTGAAAATAAGATCTAACCCCAAATTTTTAATATTTCAAAAATTTAGGCACAAAAAGAACAGATTGTTAAATGAAATTTAACAGTAAAATGTTAGAATTTTGGAGGCGAAGTATTGAAAATCGTAAAATGGAAATCCGATACTTTTTGAATGAAATAAATTGTATTCATTTGTATTTTAAAAGGAAAAATATCCTTTACAGAAGATTATACGCTGGAATATATTTTACCGTTACAAAAATTGAAAGAATATTTTAAAATAAAATATAACAAACTGATTATCAGTGTTAAAATATTACATTCAAATTTTAGACGAATTGCGTCCCGACTTGCCTCACATTTTTTATTTTATTTTTTGAATCGACGAACCACTTCGTTAGGTTTGAGCGGAAATCCTTTTTATAAAAAATGGGTTGGGAAAATAGCGGTGGAATTTTTATAAAAAGATTGGGAGCGGAAGACGGAAATTGGCGCCAAAAAAAAATCCTGAAAAATTATTTTCAGGATTTGATATTTATTTTAATAGAAATTAAATGTGAATCACTTCTCCATAAGCTGCAGCTACTGCTTCCATAATTGCTTCAGAAACTGTAGGATGCGGATGTATTGACTTGATGATTTCGTGGCCTGTAGTTTCTAATTTTCTGGCAACCACGGCTTCTGCAACCATATCGGTAACGCCGGCTCCAATCATATGACAACCCAACCATTCCCCGTATTTTGCATCGAAAATGACCTTGATAAAACCATCTGTATCGCCATTTGCAGTGGCTTTTCCGGAAGCTGAAAGTGGAAATTTACCTACTTTGATGTCGTAGCCTTTTTCGCGAGCCTGTTTTTCAGTGAGACCAACGCTCGCAATTTCTGGATGACAATAGGTACAACCTGGAATATTACCATAATCTATGGGTTCTACGTGAATTCCTTTGAGTTTTTCAACGCAGGTAATTCCTTCAGCAGAAGCAACGTGCGCCAAAGCTTGTGTCGGGATAATGTCGCCAATTGCGTAATAACCAGGAACCGAAGTTTGGTACCATTCGTTGACCAAAACTCGACCTCTATCTGTCTGAATACCAACTTCTTCTAAACCAATATTTTCGATATTTGCAGAAATTCCGACAGCGGAAAGCAAAATATCTGCTTCCAATGTGATTTCTCCTTTTTCGGTTTTCACCAACGCTTTTACACCTTCTCCGGAAGTATTAACACTTTCTACCGATGCATTGGTCATAATCTCGACACCTGATTTTTTAAGAGATTTTTCTAAATGTTTAGAAATTTCTTCGTCTTCTACTGGTACAATATTTGGCATAAATTCCACCACGGTTACTTTGGTTCCCATCGTATTATAAAAATCGGCAAACTCAACACCAATCGCACCTGAACCAACCACAATCATAGATTTTGGTTGAGTTGGCAAAGAAAGTGCTTGTCTGTAACCAATCACTTTTACACCATCTTGAGGAAGATTTGGTAACTCTCTTGAACGAGCACCGGTTGCAATGATGATATTTTCAGCAGAATATTCGGTGGTTTTTCCTTCGGAATCGGTAACGTCAATTTTTTTGCCGGGTTTTACTTTTGCAGTTCCCATAATGACATCGATTTTGTTTTTCTTCATCAGAAAAGAAATTCCGCCACTCATTTTGGTTGCAACACCTCGACTTCTTTGAATTACTTTTGAAAAATCGAAACTCAAATTTTCTACTTTGTTCAGTCCAAAATCTTCGGCGTGTTGCAAATCGTGGAAAACATGAGCCGACTTCAACAAGGCTTTGGTTGGAATACAACCCCAATTTAGGCAAATTCCACCTAAATTTTCTTTTTCAATAATGGCAGTTTTGAAACCAAGTTGCGAAGCGCGAATTGCCGTAACATAACCTCCAGGTCCACTTCCGACTACTATAATATCGTAATTCATTGGATAAAAATTTTTGCAAATTTACGGAAATTTTGGCAAACAAAACGCTACTTACATTAGTTCAAATTAAAGACTTCAACAAAAGAACCATCGGTTGCAAAAACAGAAATGGGTGCTTGTGAACAAATGATTTTTTGGAAAACTTCTGGAATGTTGGTCATTTTTTTAATGGAAATTTTTGGATTTTCGGTTTGGTAGAGATTCCATTTTTGGTGAACTACCTGAAATAGTTTTGATTTACCACCTTTTTTGCCACAAAAAGCAAATTCCTTTTCGATGATGAAGTGTTGCAAATCAGTTGGCATTAGTTGAAGATTTTCTTTGAAATTAACCGAAAAATTAAGGTGCAATTGTTCTGTTGCACATTGGTATTGCAAAAAATTGGAGGTCTTGTTTTGTCTAATTTTCTGTAAAGAAAATGCTTCACCAAAAATATATTTAGCAACCAAAACCGTCATTATTTTCGGAACCATTTCAGAGATGAAATACACTCCTTGCAACGCAGGATTGTCTTTACGTTGCACATACATACGAAGATTGATTTCTGGAAAAAACTGATGAAAAGGAATTTTGCAACCCAAAAATTTGGCGTGAGAAAACTCAAAACTGACCAAACTGATGCTGGTTTTACCACCAAAAAGTGCAGGTTCTATGTCTTCTGGTAAAAAAGGGACTACCAATTCTGGATCTATTTCGTAATTGATGTAGAGTAAATTTTCCCAATTGCAGGTTAGAAATGGTTTCATAATGAGGAATTTTAGAGGTTAAATCAGCACTTCTTAAGGTCACAGAAATATAAGATTAGAAATAAATGTATGATAATATTTTTCATATTTATTAAATTTTCAGGAATTTTTGAAAATTAATTTTAAATAAAAAAGGAAATTGAATTCCTTCTTTATTTTAAAAGATTGGTGATTTTACCAACCAACCAATGGTCATCACTTTTGATGGCTAAATCCATAATATTATTGATTTTGTTGGTGACATTACCAAAATCGTCCATCAATTTTATAAATTCTTTGGCTTCATCTGAATCATCATCTACATTTTTTAGCTCTTCTAAAAACGAAACTACGGGTTCTATTTCGCGTTTCCTACGCTCTTTGGTAATTTGTTTGAAGAGAAACCACACATCTTTATCAGCTACAAAATATTCTTTTCGTTCGCCTTTTACAAATTCTTTTTTCACAATTCCCCAATTCATTAAATCACGAAGATTCATATTGGCATTTCCTCTGGAAATTTGTAATTCCTGCATCACCTCGTCTGTAGAAAGTGGTTTAGAACTAGTCAAAAGCAAGGCATGAACTTGCGCCATGGTTCTATTAATTCCCCAATTGGTAGCAAAAGTACCCCAAGTTTGTATGTATTTTTCTTTGGCTTCTTCCAATTTCATGTTGAAATATTTAAAATTCTGTTACAAATATATATAATTTTTCTGAACTTTCAATAATTATTGAAAATAAAGTGATAAAAAAAGCAATCCTTACAGATTGCTTTATAAATAATGGTTGTATTTATTCTAAATTTTTGGAAATTTTGCAGGATTTACTTCATGAAACAGGCCATAAATTTGCTCTACCATATCATCTACACTTGGTTTGCTGAAATAATCGCCATCACTTGCATATGCTGGTCTGTGATTTTTAGCTGAAATAGTCAAAGGTTTGGAATCTAAAAAAGGATAGGCATTTTGTTTTTCCAAAATTTGCTGCAACATAAATGCAGTGGTTCCTCCTTCTACATCTTCATCTATCACCACCAATCTGCTGGTTTTTTTAATACTAGCTGAAATATCTTGACTCAAATCAAACGGAATCAGTGATTGTACATCTATTACTTCGGCTGAAATACCTAATTTTTCTAATTCTTCGGCTGCTTCTGTCACCAGTCTCCAAGTTGAACCGTAAGTTACCAGTGTAACATCTTTACCTTCTTTAGTAACTTCAACTTTACCAACAGGAACGGTGAATTCACCTAAATTATCTGGTTGTTTTTCTTTTAATCTATAACCATTGAGTGTTTCTACTATGATTGCAGGTTCGTCGCTTTGCAACATCGTATTGTAAAAACCTGCGGCTTT
This sequence comes from uncultured Flavobacteriales bacterium, assembly GCA_937876095.1. Classification (GTDB taxonomy): domain Bacteria; phylum Bacteroidota; class Bacteroidia; order Flavobacteriales; family Weeksellaceae; genus CALFIE01. Next base: position 47,641 of record CALFIE010000006.1, read on the forward strand.
GGTCAAATTTCTAGGAACGAGTACTAGAATTCCTTTAGAAAGGTTCAAAATTCCTGCCATAGGTGAACCAGAATGCCAAATTCCTTCTAATCTGTGACCACGAGTCCGGATAATTACAGGTGCTTTTTGTCCGCCTTTTGTACGGTAATGCAGCGTTGCCAAATCATCACTCATACCTTGTAAACAATAGAGCACATAATCTAGGTACTGGATTTCTGCAATTGGTCTCAATCCGCGCATTGCCAATCCAATTCCTTGTCCGAGTATGGTTGCTTCTCTGATTCCGGTATCTGCAACTCGCAAACTGCCATATTTTTCTTGCAAACCTTCTAATCCTTGATTAACATCACCTATATTTCCTGCATCTTCACCAAAAACCAAAGTTTGCGGATATTTTTCAAAAATTTTATCAAAATTATTTCTTACCACCACTCTTCCGTCAACATTTTCAGAATTTTCTGAATAGATAGGTGCAATTTCTGCAACATTGGTTGCTTTCAATTGTGATTGGGAGTATAAATGAGAAGAATAATGGTCTTGTTCTTGCACCAAAAGATTTTGGTAGGCATTTTGAAGCGCAGTACGTTCAGATGATGGTTGATTTCTGGTAATCAACAGTGTTTTACGCATCAGATGGAAAACATCTCTTTTAGAAATAGAAATAATGGCTTCAAAATTTTGCAATTCTTTGGCAACTTCTTCGTTTTGGTTTTTCAAGGCTATTACCAGTGGTAATGATTGATTTTTAATTTCAATAATGCTGTTTTGATACTGTTCCCAAGCTATTTTCTGGCCGTCTTTTGCTACTTTTTTGGCTTCTTTTTCAATATTTTCTAGTTCTTCTGCTGTTGCCAAAACTTCTTCTTTACCATCAATTTCTACTGTATAGTTGAGAATCCATTCTTTGAATTTCTGTAAACCATCAAATTCGGTTTCCCAAGCTAAACGTTCTTCAGATTTGTAGCGCTCGTGCGAACCAGAAGTAGAATGACCTTGTGGTTGTGTAACTTCTATTACGTGTACAACAACTGGAACACTTTCGGTTCTTGCAAAATGTTCTGCTCTTGCAAAAGCATCTAAAAGTGCAGGATAATCCCAAGATTTTACTTGTATAATTTCGCAACCCTGGTTTTCTGATTCGTTTCTTTGGAAACCAGCCAACATTTCTGCAATATCTGCTTTTGCACGCTGATTTTGGGTAGGAACCGAAATTCCGTAACCATCGTCCCAAATAGAAATAATCATAGGAACTTGCAGTGCACAAGCTGCATTCAGCGTTTCCCAGAAATGACCTTCTGCTGTAGAAGCATCACCTATGGTCCCAAAAGCAACTTCGTTTCCACTATTGCTAAAATTTTCGGAACCCGGAAATTGTATATTCTTATAAATTTTGGAAGCTTGCGCCAAACCAAGTAATCTCGGCATTTGTCCGGCTGTTGGTGAAATATCTGAAGCAATATTTTTCTGTGCCAACAGATTTTTCCAAGTTCCATCTTGGTTTAAATTTCTGGTTGCGTAGTGACCATTCATTTGTCTACCGGCAGAAGCAGGTTCTCTCTCTACACTTGTATCTGCGTACAATTGTGCGAAGAAACTTTCTACCGAAACTGCACCTATTGCCAATGCAAAAGTCTGATCACGGTAATATCCTGATCTGAAGTCACCATTTTTGAAAACTTTGGACATTGCCAATTGCGGAAGTTCTTTTCCGTCGCCAAAAATTCCGAATTTTGCTTTTCCGGTAAGTACTTCTCTCCTACCAAGATAGGACATTTCTCTAGAAATTCTTGCCAATTTGTAATCGCTGAGAATCTGATTTCTAAAATCCTGAAAAGTAATCTGTTGCGTTTCTATATAAGTACTTTGCATACGGTAGCTTTTGGTTATTGTACAAAGATAATTATTTTATAGGATTGCTTACAACTAATTTTTGCTCATTATAAAAACATAAATGAGTTACTAAAGCAATTCTACAAAAAAAATGTGAAGATTTTATACAAAAATAATGAAAAAAGCAAAATTTATAACCTAAAAACAACACAAAAGAATAGAAAAATAAAAATCATTTAGTTGGTACTTCCAGTACTAAAGAAATTTTCTGAATATCATTGTTGTTATAAATATTACCATAATTTTTTGAGAAAATTTTTGAAATTTTAAACTTTTTATCTTTTGGTAAAACTTTTCGAAATTCTTCTGCAAAACGATGTGTAATTTCAGGGTGTAAATCCATAAACATAAAATCTAAAAAATCTTCTTCTGAAGGTTCCAAATAAAATATTAATTTATGTGGTGTTGCAAACCAATCTCCTTTTATGGTATAGGTTAATAAATATTCTTTTTCGTTCTGCTTTTCTATCGTAATTTTCTTTAGTTCAAATTCTGGTTTATATTTTACAGATTCTGAGTTTTCATATATAAACTTCAATTTATCGCCATCTTTATTAACTTTAAATTTATGACGTAATTGGTTTTTAATATCATAAATTGGAGCATAATTGTCCCTCAATTGAAGAGTAATTTGAGGATCTTTCGATTGATAAAAAAAAATATATTGATTATTATCATATTGATAATTCACAAAATAATCAAACTCATATTTTTGAGCAAAAAATAAGGTAACTGTGTAGAAAAATAAGAAACTGAGCAGTTTTTTCATCGTTTTCTATCTTAAAAAATTCTTACAAAGTTTCTTTCAGCCAGCCAAAAAATTCACGTTGCCACACCAAACCATTATGTGCGTGCAAAACCCAGTGATTTTCGTTCGGGAAATACAAAAATTTAGATTTCAAACCTTTCAATTGTGCTGCCTGAAATGCTTCTTGACCTTGCTCATAAGGAACTCGGTAATCTATTCCACCCTGAATAATCATAATTGGTTTGTTCCATTTTTCGGTAAAATTACTTGGGTTGAAATCGCTGTATGCTTTCGGAGTTGGTACATCTGTCGGTTTTCCTAAATCCCAATTGGCAAACCACAATTCTTCGGTAGTTCCGTACCAAGATTTCATATCAAACAGACCATCGTGTGCTATGAAAGTTTTGAATCTATTGTTATGAACTCCTGCTAACATAAAAACACTGTAACCACCGTAACTTGCTCCTACTGCAGCAATTCTGCCGGAATCTACAAATTTCAAATTTTTTGCAAAATCTGCAGCCGACAAATAATCTCTGATTGATTGTCCTCCCCAATCTTTAGAAATATCTTCGTTCCATTTGGTTCCCCAACCTGGCATTCCGCGGCGATTTGGCGCAATTACAATGTAACCATTTGCTGCCATCAATCCCAAATTCCATCTTGTACTGAAAAATTGGGTAAGTGCAGATTGCGGACCACCTTGACAATATAGCAATGCAGGATATTTCTTGTTAGGATCGAAATTAGGTGGATACACAAACCAAACTCCCATCTCTTTTCCATCAGTAGTTTTTACCATTTTCAGTTCAGAATTTGCGGGTGATATGTTGGCATAATTAGCTTTGTTGACTTCGGTTACCTGTTTCATATCGCCATTTTTGGTATTTACCGAAAATAGATCTGCATTATGATTGAAATCGGTTCTGGTTACCAAAATTTCATTATTATTTTCAATAATAATATCATTTACATCAAAATTACCTTTGGTAATTTGTTGTACAGAGCCGCTTTTTGGATTTACCGAGAACAACTGTTTGGTCGCTCTAATTGCGGTGGTGAACAAAATATTTTTGGAATCTCTGGTCCAAAAAACATCACCAACTACACTTTCGTCCCAATTTTTGGTCAGGTTCGTTTTTTTACCAGTTTGCCAATCCATACAAACGAGGTCGTTTTTGTCGGCTTCGTAACCATCTCTTGCCATAGATTGCCAAAGTAGCGATTTTCCGTCGGGTGAAAATTTCGGATTTACATCGTAACCTTTCATTCCATCAGTCAAATTTTTGGTGGTTTTGGTAGCCAAATCATAAGCAAAAATATCGGTATTGGTAGATTGTGCGTATTCTTTTCCACTAAGTGGTTTGGTTACGTACAATAATTGTGTAGAATCTGGACTCCACACAAAATCTTCAGCACCACCAGAAGGTTTCTGCGGACAATCGAATTTTTTACCAGCAAGCAAATCGGTTGCTTCTGACACATTTTTAGAAACTGGTACCACAAAAACGTGGTTGTATTTCCCATCATTGAAGGTGTCCCAATGTCTGTGATTCAGGTCTTCAAAAATATAAGCGGTAGTTTTTGGGATGTCTGCATATTTTTCTTTTCCTAAAATTTTCTCTACCAAAACTGCTTTGCTGAACGCAATATTTTTCCCGTTTGGTGAAATAATTACATTGTCTACTTCGCCAATTTTATAAAAATTAGTCCAGGTTTTCCCTGCATCTTTAGATAAGAAAATATCGTCGCCTTCTTGTGCGTACAAACCATTTTGATCCCACTGAATAATCGATTTTCTACCCAAATCTATTGCAGAAGAAGTATTGGTTTTGGCATCTAAAACAAAAAAAATCGCATTGGTTTTCTCGGTTTTCAGGTCGGTTTTACCAATTTTGTAAATCAGTGAAGATTGATCAGGTGCAACTGTTGCAACCGACAATTTGTTGAGTGACCACATCAATTCTGGAGTCATTACATTTTTCTGTGCATTCATAATCAGTGGTGTTGCAAGTGCAATAAGCAGGGATTTTATTTTCATAGTTTTTATTAAAAATGGTCGATTAAATTGGTACGATAGTAATTACAATCTTTTTCCTTTCAATGATTTTGAAAAGAAACAAAGTAGTATTTTTTTCAAAATTAATGATTTTTGAATTGCTAAAGTTGGTTTCAGATAATTTCAATCAAAAAAAATTGGGAGCCACTCCGAAAGTGTTCCCAATCTTAAAATATTTTAATAAAAATCAATCTTCGTCTGATATAAAAATTCCGTTCAGAAGCGAGGTAATTACCGAAAGTGCTATACTGAAAATAAAGGCCCACCAAAATCCATCAATCGACATTCCGTCTACAAAATAATCGGCCAATAAAATCACCGCTGCATTGATTACCAAAGAGAATAAACCAAGTGTGAGAATGGTAAAAGGTAGCCCAATTAATTTCAAAAAGGGTTTGATGAAAATATTAAGCAATCCTAAAACGATAGCAAAAACAATGGCAGTTTGGAAATCATTGAAGTGAACTCCATCTAAAACTCTGGGCAATAAATAAGCAACTGCTGCTGTAATTAATAATCTGATAATGAATTTCATAGGTTGATGTTTTAATTTTTATTAATAATTGTTTGGTCAGTTTTTGACAATCTCAGACTGAAAAAGTGTGCAACTTTAGCACAAAATTAACAACTATTTTTTGGATTTTGCTGGTTTCTTTTGGATTTCTTTGATGTTGTGAAAAATCCAATCTTCTATTTCTATAATGAAATGATTGCGCACCAAAACCATTTTTGCTACGTAAATCATGCCTCCAAAAACAGCACTTAAAAACAAGGAAATCCAACCTAAACTAGTGGCAATTTTGAAACGCTGATCTGTTGTAAGTTCAAAATTCAGTTGTCTTGCAACCCAATCTAAAAATATTTTAAAATGCAGAGTGCTTTCTAGCAACAAACCCAATGCTAAAACAAAAAAAGAAACCATCAAAATCCAAGAAAGTACATACACCGCCGAAACAAAATACGTATTCCCCGAAACCGAAGGTTGTTTGTCTAAAATTTTCTGAAGGTTGGTGAAATTCATGAGTGTTTAGATTTTTGTTTGAGCTATTTCTAGTCTAGAAACCAAATTTCTTGTGAAAATAGTAATTTTAAATTACTTTCCGATACAAAACTTCGAGAAAATATTCCCTAGAACCTCATCATTGGTAAACTCGCCAGAAATTTCGCCAAGATGTTCCAAAGCGTTGCGAAGTTCGTAGGCAAGAAGTTCGGTAGAAATTTTAGAATTGATGGATTCTTCTACTCTATTTACAGCATCTAAGGATTTTTGCAAGGCTTCGTAATGCCGTTGATTGGTAATGATGACGTTACTTTCGGATTTCAGATGCTCTACGTAAGAGGAAAGTTCGTTTTTCAGTTCTTGAAGATTCAGGTTTTCTACCGCCGAAATTTTGATGAAATCAAAATCGGATGTAATTTTTCTACGAAAAAAATTTTCTATCACCTCATATTTTGATGGAGAAACCTCATCTATTTTGGTGGCACAAATTATCACCTTCAAATCTTCTCTAATCAATGATTTCAAAATTTCTACATCATCTGAATAATCTGTAGAATTGGCATCTGCTAAATAGACCAAAATATCTGCTTTTTCTACTTTTTCTTTGGCTTTTGCTACCCCAATTTTCTCGATTTCGTCGGTAGTTTCACGCAAACCAGCCGTATCTATCAATCGGAAAGCATTTCCTTTGATGTGCAATATTTCTTCAATTGTGTCACGAGTAGTTCCTGCAATATCTGAAACGATGGCTCTTTCTTCTTTCAAAAGTGCGTTGAGCAAAGTAGATTTCCCTGCATTTGGTTTTCCAATGATTGCTACCGAAACTCCATTTTTCACAGCGTTTCCGTATTGGAAAGAATCTACTAAATTTTGAATTTTTGATTTTAAATTTTGAATCAAATTCATCATCGCAGTTCGGTCTGCAAATTCTACATCTTCCTCAGAAAAATCGAGTTCGAGTTCGATTAAAGAAGTAAAATTGAGCAAATCTGTCCTCAGAATTGAAATTTCATTGGTAATTCCACCTTTCAATTGATTTATCGCTACTTTTCTAGAGGCTTCGTTTTCAGAAGAAATTAAATCTGCAATAGATTCAGCCTGACTCAAGTCTATTCTACCGTTCATAAAAGCGCGCATCGTAAATTCGCCTGCTTTTGCCATTCTTGCACCATTTTTCACCAAAATTTCTAAAATTTTCTCGGCAATATGCGGAGAACCGTGAAACGAAATTTCCACCAAATTTTCGGTGGTAAATGTTTTGGGAGCCAGAAAAACAGAAAGCATCACTTCATCTATCACTTCGGTTTCTGGTTTTTGGTTTCTGGTTTCTAGTTGTTGGTTGTCAGTCTGAGCAGAGTCGAAGACTAAATTATCTACAATAAAACCATAATGAACAGTATGAGACTGCTGTTTTAAAAGATTTTTCCCTTTAAAAATTTTGTCTGCAATTTCAATGGCTTTTTCACCAGAAATTCTAATAATTCCGAGAGCGCCAATTCCGTTTGCTGTAGCAAGAGCACAGATTGTATCATTATTCATACTGCAAAAATACGATTTGAATTACGAAATACGAAATGCGAAGTACGAAGTACGATTTGAAATGCGAATTACGAAATACGAAGTGCTAAATATGAATTAACAGTATTAATTTTTTCAATTCTTATTTTTTATTTCTTGCTTTTATAATCATAGATACAATTATAGATAGAATTTCATTTCCTTCGTTCCATAATTTTTGTATTTTTTCTTTTTCTATTTCTGATTTTGTTTGAAGTATTTCTAAAAAAAATAGACACTCATCACATTCTTCTTCAACAATTTTTAATTTATTGATAAAATCATTATTAGATTTTGCACGAGAAACAACACGAAAATTAGCTCCAACTGAAAGTCCAGCTCTTCCTAATTGATTATGAATGATATTGAAAGTTCGATTACTTGGAAGTAACTCTATTAAATTCAAAATTTCTAAACTAAAATTTTTAGTTCTCAATTTTAAGTCAAAAGGTTTTTCCATAATTAATAACTTTTCTCAATTCGTATCTCTCATTTCGTAGTTCGTAATTACAACGGACTTACTAATTTCAAAAACCACTCTTTCACATCGCCATCTAAATGTTTAGCAATTTTCTCTTCGCATTGTTTGTGGTAATTATTGAGCCAAGAAATTTCGTCTTGCGAAAGCAATTCTTTTACGATAATATCTTTGAAAAACGGACAAAAAGTGAGGGTTTCAAATTCATAAAAAGTCCCAAATTCCGAAGTTTCGGCTTCTTTCACAGCCACTAAATTTTCGTGGCGAATTCCGTATTCGTTTACTACGTAAAATCCGGGTTCGTTTGACAAAACCATTCCTGGTAATAATTCTTGCGGATTAAGATCTTTTCTAATATTTTGTGGTGGTTCATGCACGTTCATAAAACTACCAACTCCGTGTCCAGTTCCGTGGTTGTAGTCTTTTCCTTCCATCCAAAGTGGAAGTCGTGCAAAAGCGTCTAACTGCACACCACGAGTTCCTTTCGGGAATTTCACCATAGAAAGCTGAATCATTCCTTTCAAAACCAAAGTTGCATTTCTTTTAAATTCATCAGAAACCGTACCTAAAGCCAAAGTTCTGGTAATATCGGTAGTTCCTTCTAGATATTGTCCACCAGAATCTACCAAAATGTTTCCATCATTGGTAATATCTGCACAATCATCTTTTTTTGCAGAATAATGAATGATGGCGCCATTTCCTTTGTAACCAATGATGCTTCCGAAACTTTCGCCTACAAAATTTTCGGTTTCTGCTCTGAAATTTTTTAGTTTTTCGCCAACCGAAAATTCGTTCATTGGTTCTTTTCCTACGTTGTGCGTGAGCCAATACAGAAATTTTACCATGGTAACTCCATCTCGTTCCATCACGGTTCGAAAACCTGCCAATTCTGTTTCGTTTTTGGTTGCCTTCATCAGATTTCCGGGAACTGGTGCTTTGATGATGGAATTTTCAACTTTTAAAGCCTCAAAAACAGACTGATTGGTGTTCGGAGAAATGAGTATTTTTTGGTTTTTTACATTTTTTAAATAATTAAAGAAATCTTCGTAAGGAATCATCTTCACGAATGATTCGTCTAACTGTTTTCTTGCATCCTGATTGAGTTTTTCTAAATCGGTGAAAAGAATAGCTTCATTCAACGAAAGAAAAATGTAACCCAAGAAAACGGGGTTGCAATCTACATCGCTTCCACGGAGATTGAGTGTCCAAGCAACATCATCTAAACTTGCGATGATGTGTGAAGTTGCTTCTTGCTGTTCCATTTTTTCACGAATGGCAGACAATTTTTCAGCAACTGATTTCCCGGCTCTTTCAACAGGATGTACATAAATCGGATTTTTAGAAACAACTGGTTTTTCTGTCCAGATTTCTTTAATCAAAGGTTTATCTACTAATTTTCTGTTTTTTGAAGACAATTTTTGCTCCAAAAGTTCCCAGTTTGCGTTGGAAGTAGCCAATGCATTTACACCAACTGTTGCGTTTTCGGGAATTTCGGCAATAATCCAGTCAATATAGTTCGGTGTACCTTCTACTCCATCTTTCATCAACGAAATTCCTGAATTTTCGAGTTCTATGTTAGCTTGTGTAAAATATCTTCCATCTGTCCAAAGTCCTGCTTTGTTTTTGGTAAACACCACAAAACCAGCAGAACCAGTGAAACCAGAAATCCAACTTCGCTCTTGCCATTCTTCTGGCAAATATTCGCTCATGTGTGGATCTGCGGAATAAACGATAAAGGCATCTATATTGCCATCATGCATTTTTTGGCGAAGCAATGAAATTTTATTTTGAGTTGTCATATAGTAAAATGTTATTTATCGCAAATTTACTAAAATTAGGACAAAAGATATAAACATGAACACACAAATAGCCAAAATTTACATGTTCATTTTACTTATTACAATTTATATTCATTACTAGAATTTTACATTCAAAAGAAGGATTTCTAAATTAAATTTATCAAATTTTTCTTAGTCAAAAAATCATTTTTAATGACAAGTTTTTTCTACAATCCAAAGAAAGCCGTAACTTTGTACTTTACTGAAATAACTAATAAAAATTTAAAATATATGTCACTAGCAATCTCCCAAGTTCCTGTTGCATTCAATGAGCCAGTTAGGAATTATGCACCTGGTTCCGCAGAAATTAAATCGCTGATTTCTACCTACAAAAAAATGTGGAAAAACAAAGTAGAAATCCCAATGATTATAGACGGAAAAGAAGTGAAAACCAACGAAAAAGTATCGTTACATTCTCCGCAAGATCATCAACATACGTTGGGATATTATCATAAAGGAACCAAAAAACACGTAGATGATGCCATAAAATCTTGTCTTGCAGCAAGAGAAAATTGGGCGAATTTACCATGGGAACAGCGCGCTTCAATTTTTTTGAAAGCTGCAGATTTGTTAGCCGGACCTTATAGAGATAAGATAAATGCCGCAACTATGATTGGGCAATCCAAAAATGTGTACCAAGCAGAAATAGATTCTGCTTGTGAAGCCATTGATTTTTTGCGTTTCAATGTAGAATTTATGACCGAATTGTATTCTGAACAACCCATTTCTGCAGACGGAATTTGGAATCGTGCAGAATACAGACCATTAGAAGGTTTCACTTATGCAATTACGCCATTTAATTTTACTGCAATTGCGCTTAATTTGCCAACTTCTATGGCTTTGATGGGAAATGTGGTGGTTTGGAAACCATCTGCAACCCAAATTTATTCAGCAAAAGTAATTATGGATATTTTGATAGAAGCAGGTTTACCAGCAGGAGTTATCAATATGGTTTTCAGTGGTGGTGCAGAAACTTCTAAACAGATTCTAGAACATCCAGATTTTGCAGGAATTCATTTTACAGGTTCTACCGAAGTTTTCCAAAGTTTGTGGAAACAAATCGGCGAAAATATTCATAAATACAAAACCTACCCAAGAATTGTTGGTGAAACTGGCGGTAAAGATTTTGTGATTGCACATCCTTCATCTGTTCCTTCTCAAGTTGCTACTGCATTGGTAAGAGGTTCTTTCGAGTATCAAGGTCAGAAATGTTCGGCTGCATCTAGAGCTTACGTTCCGAAATCACTTTGGAGCGACATCAAAAAAATAATGGGCGATCAATTATCTGAAATCAAAATGGGTTCACCAGAAGATCCCAAAAATTTTGTAAACGCGGTAATAGACAAAGCCTCTTTTGATAAATGCAAAGGTTACATAGACCGAGCCAAAAAATCTAAAGAAGCCAAAGTAATCTTTGGTGGGAAATGCGATGATAAAAAAGGTTGGTTTGTAGAACCAACTGTGATAGAAACTACCAATCCGCACTACGAAAGTATGGAGCAAGAAATTTTTGGACCTATTTTGACTCTGTATGTGTACGAAGACAAAGATTGGCACAAAACATTGAAATTGGTAGATGAAACTTCGCCATATGCACTTACTGGTGCAGTTTTCGCACAAGATAGATATGCTATAAACGAGGCTACCAAAGCACTGGAAAATGCCGCAGGAAATTTTTACATCAATGATAAACCAACTGGTGCAGTTGTAGGACAACAACCTTTTGGTGGAGCAAGAGCATCTGGAACCAATGACAAAGCAGGTTCTAAAATGAATCTTTTGCGTTGGGTTTCTGCAAGAAGCATCAAAGAAAATTTCTTATCACCTACCGATTACAAATATCCGTTTTTGGGATAAAAGAAAACACTATTAAACAACAAAACCGATTCTATGAACCGGTTTTTTTTTATGACTTGTTGTAAGGAAAGTATGTTGAGATATTAAAAAAAAATGTAAAAATTAAAAATCACAAAAATTTTGAAATCCAAAGTGTTTCACATTGAAAATCTTTGATTTTCATTCTTTTTTATCCTTTTGAATAACTCAAACAGCACCTTAACTTTTGTTTCTTTTGCGGTTAACAATTATCCTTCAAAACCTGATTTGCTATGACTACCATCACAATATGGTTTGTTGGCAGAAGCACCGCATCTACAAAAAGCAGTTACATTAGATTTATTTGTTTCTTCGCCATAGCAATTCACTACAATTTCACCGTGAACTAACAAAGGACCATTTGGTAAAACCTCTACTTTGTTGACCGATGTTGCAGGATTTTCTGCAGGTGGTTCCTCACTATTTTTGATGCAACTCAATGCACCACTCGGACAAGCATTTATTTGATTTTTAATTCGTTCTGAATCCGTACCTTCTGGTTGAATCCACGGTTTTTCTTGCGGTTTGAAAACTTCTGGCAATCCTTTCCAACATATTTTAGAATGTATGCAAAGACCGGGTTTCCAAACTATGGTCAATTCATCGGTGGTGTATTTTTTGGTGAGATTTTGTAGGTCCATTGCGTTTTTTTATTAAGCTAAATTACATATAAAATCAATAAATTATCTTACTTTCACATCAAAATTTTTAGGTAAATTTTTCCTCAGTTTATTTCTAAATTATTAATATCAATCAAAATAACAAATTAAAAGAAAATGAATAGAAAAGTGTTTTTTTATATTTTAAGTTTCTTTTTTACAACTTATTATTCTCAAACAATCCAAATAAAAATAGTTGATTCTAAAACTAAAAAAGAAATTGATAGTGTTAGAATTTATGACAAAAATGGATTTTTATCAGAATATGCATCTGGAAAAGAAAATAATATCCAAGTAAAAGAAAATGATTCGTTAACATTTTTAAAAAGTGGTTATGAAGATATCAAAATTGACAATAGAAAAATTATGGAGGACAATGTAATTTACCTTAATAAAAACAAAATTATTGATATTGAAGAAGTAATTGTTACAAAACAAAATATTCCCGATGTAATTGCTAAAATAATTGAAGCAGAAAAAAATGTTAATCGAAAAAAATCATACTATCATCTGCAATATGATTTTAATGATAATGATGAAATAATACAACATTATGATGGGAGAATTTCTAAAAATGCTGATGTCATAAAATTAGAAAAAACAACTGATTTTATAGATAATATGAATCGAACCATGGTATTTACAATTTCTGGCAGTAAGAAGAAAGAAAAATACTTGCTTCAAAATACAAATTATAGTAATATTAATCAACTCGAAATGTATCCTAAACTGTGGCGATTATTTCTGAAAAACAAAAAATCTACTGATTATCAGTATAAATCAATAAGCGGAAAAGACCAATATTGCAAAATAGAATTTACACCAATAAATAATGATGGTTGGAGTTATAGAGGATTTATAATTTATGACAAAAATGATTATAAAGTGTATGAATTAAAAATGCAATTAATCCCAAACAAAAAAAATCTTTACGCAAACCTTTTATCTATAAGACAAGATTATTTTATCAAAACTAAAAAAGATGATTCAGAAATCAACACTTTTGATTACGCAACATTTGATGAAAATTTCACCATAATAAATGGACAAGGAAAAGGTCAAAATCTAAAGGCACACACTTCAATAGAGAGAACTTTAGATTTTGACGATAAAAATTTTATGTTATTTGATATGACTTTTTTTAAACCAAAAAATTAATATTCAAACAACACACTTCCCCAAGTGAAACCACTACCAAATGCAGTTAGACAAACCAAATCGCCTTTTTTCACTCTCCCTTGTTCTATTGCTTCAGCTAAAGCAATTGGTATAGATGCAGCCGTTGTATTGCCATATTTTTGAATATTGATGAAGACTTTTTCGTCTGGCAATTTCAATAATTTTTGTACAAATTCTGCAATTCTAATATTGGCTTGATGCGGAATAAACACATCTAAATCATCTATAGTCTTCCCTGCTTTTGCAAGTGCTTCTTGCAAACTTTCTGGAAATCTAGTAACAGCGTGTTTAAAAACGAAATTACCATTCATTATAGGATAAACTTCGTGGTTGGTTACGTTTTCTGGTTCCAGACGCATTCTATCACTCCAACCAAATTTAGATCCAGGAAATTTGGTACACAATTCCTCTGCATATTTGCCTTCACTATGCAAATTAAAGCTAAGAATGTCACCAGAATTTTGGTCTTCTGTTGCAGATAAAACTACAGCTCCTGCTCCATCACCGAAAATTACCGAAACACCACGTCCTTCATCAGAAAAATCTAACCCAAAACTGTGGATTTCTGCGCCAACTACCAAAATATTTTTGTACGTTCCGGATTTTATAAATGCATTGGCAACACTCATTGCATACACAAATCCAGAACACTGGTTACGCACATCTAGCGCACCAATCGTATCGCAACCCAACATTTCTTGCAACAAAACGCCATTTCCCGGAAAAAAATAATCTGGACTCAAGGTTGCAAAAACTATAAAATCGATATCTTTTGCAGTAAGTCCTGCTTTTTCTAATGCTTTTTCTGAGGCACGAAATCCTAAATAAGCCGAAGTTTCTTGGGAATCGTTTCTGTTTGCACGGTGTCTTCTTTCTTTGATTCCGGTTCTCTCTGTAATCCAAGCATCATTGGTATCCATCAATTTTGCAAGATCATCGTTGGTTACTATATTTTCAGGAACGTGATAACCGTACCCTTTAATTATACTTTTTATCATTTTTTTAATTTTCACAAAAATAATATTTTATTATAAACCTTCGGTTTTTTACTAATCATTAACAAACTTTTCATCATTAATGATAAAAAAAGGAAACACTTTTTATTTTTAAAAATAGTATTTTTGAAAAAAAATTGAGCATGTCTCTACAGATACTTTTTGAAAACGAACAATTTAAATGGGTGGATATTACTGATTTGAAATCCGAAGAAATCCCCGAAATTTCTGAAAAATTTCAAATCAATCATTTGCTTTTTGAGGATTGTATAGACCCCAATCATTTACCAAAATATGAAGATTTAGATGATTTAAAATTTATTTTGGCTCGGCAAAACACCTCAACAGAAAGACTAAATCTAAATTCTATTGCAGATGTATCTACCAAAATTGGGATTTTCTTGCGAGACAACATTTTGCTCACAGTTCACCGAATAGAAAACGAAGGAATCGATCAAATTGTAGAAAAATTGCATCATTTGCAAAAAAACAATAAGTGTGTAACTCCTTATGTAGTTGCTCAAAAATTGGCCATGAAAATTTTAGCCACTTTTGAAACTGAAAATCAAATTTTGCTAGAACAGATGGATAAAATGGAGAACGAAATCTTCCTGAAAAATGTAGAAAATTCCTCGCAAATCAAGAGATTATACCGTTTCAAAAGGAAAATCGGACTCAATGCAAAAGTGCTGAATTTGTCTAAAGATTGGATTCATTTTTTTGAAAAATTACCGATCGATAAAATAGATTTTCAGGATTTAGAAGACAGTTACAAAGATGCGGTAAGTGATTTCGATCACCTGAATACGCAAACTACCAACTTAATTTCGATGTTTTTGGCAATTACCGACCAAAAAGCCAATCAAGTGATGAAAGTTTTGGCAATTTACTCGATGTATTTCTTCCCTATTACTTTCATCGCAGGAATTTATGGTATGAATTTCGATATTATGCCCGAACTTCGACACAAAAATGGGTATTTTATTACCCTTGGTTTGATGGCGGTAATTGTACTGTTCACTTTTATTTATGTACGTAGAAAACGCTGGTAGAAAAAATTGGAGCAATTAGTTTGGCTGATTTTTTGCATATCAATTAAAATTGGTATATTTACAACATCATAGAAATAATAATTTTAAATAAATCCTATTAGTATGAAAAAATTAATCACAATGTTAGCAATAGGTGCTTTCACACTAGGAATGGCTCAAGAAACCCCTAAAAAAGCTTGTTGCGCAGATAAAAACAAAAAAGAGTGCACCGACAAAGATAAAAAAGCTTGTTCTGAAAAAGACAAAAAAGCTTGCGCAGATAAAAACAAAAAAGAGTGTGCTACCAAAGAGAAAAAAGCTTGTTGTGCTGCTAAAAAAGCGGCTTAATAGTATTGAAATATTCAATAATTATACAGTAAAATTAAACCCGATGAAGATTTTCATCGGGTTTTTTTGTAGTTATTTTTAATTTTTAGCAGATTGATGAATGAATCGTGTAAGTTTTATACCCAAATCTGTCCAGATAATTTTGGCGTTTCCGTTGCGTGATAGGTGTAAATCTGCCAAAGAAATTTCGTGCAAAATAGATTCTATATTCATACCGTGAATATAGGTAGAAAATGGTTCCCATTTGAAACCGTCTTTCTTGATTGCTTTGTAGACCAATTCTTCTGAACCATAATTTTGTAGCAGCGCCAATCTGAAAATTTCGGCACAAAAATCTAGAAATTGTTTTTGTTTCTCGCGGTTCCAACCCGCAATATTTCTCCCCCATAAAACAATTTCCTTTAGAACTTGTGGTTTCTTACGAGCCTGAAATGCATTTCTAACCCAGAAAATAAACAAATCTTCGAACTCGTTGTTGGCATTTTCTGAGTGGAGCAATTTCAGAGCAGTATTGTAATTTCCTTGCGACTGATGTACAATTTCAGAGATTCTATCATCAGAAATTTCAGAATTTTCTTGTAATTTCTTGGCAATTGCATCATCTTCAATTCTTGGGATTTCTACTAACTGACAGCGCGACAAAATAGTTGGTAACATGGTATCTGCATTTTCGGCAGTCAAAAGTATGACTGTATTTTTCGGCGGTTCTTCTAGAAATTTTAGAAATTTGTTGGCTGCAGATTGATTCATTTTGTCGGCGCGCCAAACTATCAAAATTTTGGTACCACCTTCAAAAGATTTCAGAGCAAAATCCTGATTGATGGTTTCTACTTCGTCTGCAGAGATGAACAACTGTTTGTTTTGAGCATCTAAAATTTCGGCAAAATCATTGAAATCTGCATATGGATTTTCTAGAATCAAAGTGCGCCATTCCTCAAAAAAATTTTTGCTCAGTGCTTTATTACTTACCGAATAAACAGGGAAACTGAAATGCAAATCTAGGTGATTCAGGTGTGCTACTTTGTTGGCAGCAGTTGCATGTTCTCTCGCAAGAATCTCTTGTGCATAAGCCAAAGCAATTGGTAGAACGCCATAACCTTCTTCTCCCAAAAACAATTGTGCGTGACTTACTCTATCTTTGTCTATAGAATCTATAAGTGTGGTGATGCTGTTTTTCTGCCCAATAATTTGCTCCCAATTCATAAATTCAAAGATAAGAAATTGCACCGAAGATAAAAGTTGCTTGTCTGAAGTTTTTCAAAAATTTTGAAAATTAATTGTAAAATTAGGATGTTTTGACCGTTATCACAAATAAATTTAACGCTTATTAACTTTCACAATTCATTAATAATTAAGATATTTGCGCAGTCTAAAAACAAACAAAATTTAATGAAAAGATTTTTTCTTTTAACTCTTCTTGCATCAGGATGTTGTTTACACGCTCAAACGATTGGTAATTCACCATATGCTGCCTTCGGAATTGGCGATGTGAAATATGATAATACAGTTGAAAATTCTGCAATGGGAGGTATTTCTACCGCTTATATTTGGGATTTCAATGGTGGTTTCAACTTCAAAAATCCTGCAGCTAACCAAAATGTAGAACTTACTACACTAAAAATAGAAGG
This sequence comes from uncultured Flavobacteriales bacterium, assembly GCA_937876095.1. Lineage (GTDB taxonomy): Bacteria > Bacteroidota > Bacteroidia > Flavobacteriales > Weeksellaceae > CALFIE01. The sequence continues at coordinate 64,926 of CALFIE010000006.1, forward strand.
AACAAATGAAAATAATTTTTTCAAATCCAATTATAATAATCTTTCTGCAACCAAGCATTCTACCTATTTATCTAATATTTCGTTGTCTTTCCCAATTTCAAAAAAAGTAAAATTCGGATTAGGATATCAACCTTATAGTACTAAAGATTATTCTTTGTACACCAATAATACACTAAGCGCAGGAAATGTAAAAGGCACTAATTTTACAGGAAACGGAACAATCAATATGGTACAAACAGCCGCTTCTTACTCCGTTTCTCCTGAATTTTCTTTGGGATTACGTGCAAATTACTATTTCGGTAATATTTATAATATTGAAGAACTTGCCTACAACAATGCAGAACTAATCAATGGTTACGAAACCAAAAACAAAGTAAAATCTTTCAATTTTACTTTGGGAACTACTTATCAAAAAAAATATAAAGACGATCGTAAACTCACATTGGGAGCAACCGCTAGTTTTGGAACTACCGGAACTATGGAAACAAACTATACCAATAGTACCTATTATTATGTAGATCAAACTACTAAAAGCTACATCAGCATTATAGAACAAAAAAACAGTTCTGATAAGAATTTGATTCCGACCGAAGCTTCAGTAGGAGTTGGTTATGGTCACGACACCAAATGGTTTCTATCAACTCAATTAGATTACCGAAAAGGCGAAAACATACAATTTTTAGGAAAATCTTTCTCTTTTAATAATTCTTATAGAATTTCAGCAGGAGGTTGGTATTTACCAAATTACAATAATTTTAGAAATTATTTTTCCAGAGTAGTTTATAGATACGGATTCTATTATGAAAAAGGAAACCTCAATCTAAACGGATTAGGTGAAGTAAATGGAGTTGGTGGTAAAGACATCAACAAATTTGCACTTACAGCAGGTGTAACTTTACCATTTCAGAAAAGTAATGTGTCTAGAATGAGCGGAATAGATTTGGGAATTGAATTTGGCAAAAGAGGAACTTTGCAAAACAACCTCATCAATCAGAATTTCATCAACCTAAGTATTGGACTGAATTTTGCAGACAAATGGTTTGTGAAAAGACAGTTCGACTAATAAAACTGTAGTGGAAACAACCTATTTTTTAAAATTAAAAAATAGCATCCCATTGTTTATCGCAATGGTTTTGGTAATTTCTATACAATCTTGCGAAGAAGATTTAGCAAGTACAAATGCCAAAAAAAAGACCAATTTCGCATCACAAGTTATTTACAATGCCAATATTTTGCAACGTGATTCTGGTTTTGTGAAAGTACGCTTCAAAGCACCACTTATAGAAAAGTACGAATTGATAGACACTCCTTATGTAGAAGCCAAAAAAGGAATTTATATAGAATTTTATGATCCTAAAAAACCCAAAGTTCCTGGAAAAATTTGGGCAAAATATGCTAAATTCATAGAACCTACCGAATTTTATCAAGCCAAAGGAAATGTGAAAGTTCTTACCAATGATGGACAAAGTTTTGCAATGCAATCGATCAATTGGGACAAAAAAAATCACAAAATGTACACTTCTGACACCGTTTTTGTGAGCGATAAAAATGGTAATATTTTGGTTGGTGCAAATGGTATGGAAGCCAAAGATGATTTCTCTGCATACACCTTTTACAACAGCAGTGGAAACTTCAGCTCCAAGAATATTTCTCCTGCTAAAAGGTAAACTACCCCCTTATTTTTATTATTTTTGAATTAAAAAATTATTGTAATGGATTTCAGAGCAATCGGTTTGATGTCGGGAACCAGTTTAGATGGTTTAGATATCTGTTTGGTGAATTTCTCGAGAAAAAATTTTGAAATTTTGTACGCAGAAACCATTGCCTATCCTGAAATTTGGGAAGAAAAACTGCACCATGCAATCAACTTACCATCAGAAGATTTGCTAGCTCTACATTCAGAATATGGTTTTTATTTGGGAGAACAAGTTCGAGATTTTATTCAAAAAAATAAAATTGAAAATATAGATGTCATCGCATCTCATGGTCATACCATCTTCCATAATCCAGCTCGGAAATTTACTTTGCAAATTGGCGATGGAAGAGCTATCAAAATCATCAACCAAATTCCGGTAGTATACGATTTCAGAAGTCAAGACGTTTTACTCGGCGGAAATGGAGCTCCACTCGTACCAATTGGTGATGAACTCCTATTTTCAGATTACGATGCTTGTCTGAATTTGGGTGGATTTTCTAATATTTCTTTGAAACGAAACGGAAAACGAATCGCTTTTGATATTTCTCCCGTAAATATCGTTTTAAACCATTTTGCAAAAAAATTAAACCAAAAATTTGATGAAAATGGAGACATCGCAAAATCTGGAAAGATTGATGAAGCAATACTTCATCAATTAAACTCATTGTCTTTCTACGAACAATCACACCCCAAATCTTTAGGAATAGAATGGGTGCAACAAACCGTTTTTCCGTTGCTTAAAAACACCAATGCTTCTACTGCAATTGCTACTTTTACCGAACATGCTGCAACGCAAATTGCTAAAATTTTGAATGAATTTCAGGTGAAAAATGTACTTTGTACAGGTGGTGGAAGTTATAACGCTTTTTTAATTGAAAAAATTGAAGAAAAAACCAATACCGAAATCATTTTACCAAGCAATCAACTAATTGAGTACAAAGAAGCGCTTATTTTCTCATTGATGGGAATGCTTCGAATTCAAAACAAAAACAATGTTCTGTGCTCTGCAACTGGGAGTTTACATGATCATTCTTCTGGTATTATTGCATAAAAAACTTTTCATTTAAAATGAAAAGTCCTTTTTTTATACTCTGAATTTTATTAATAAAATTAAAGCTCTTCGATCTTATCAGTTAAAGAATTGATGAAATTTTGCAACGGTTTTTCTACCATCATTTTTATAAATGGGTTGAATTGACCTTCAAACTGCAACTGAACTTCTGTTTTTTGGTCATCAATAGGATTCATCACTCCAGAAAGTGCAAAATCTAAACTGGAACTTGCAGACTGCAAAACTACTTTTTGGTCGTTCACTTCAGCAATTTTTAAGGCAATTTCAGGCATTCCTTTTAAGCTAAATTTGAATCCATCTTCTCTAGATTCAAAGCTTTGTAAACCTTCTGGCATTAAGTTTTTGTAATCTTCTGGATTTTTCAACATATTCAAAAGTTCAGCCGATGATTTATTTACGATAATTTTTCTTCCTTCTAAGTTCATTTTTTAATATTTTTGTAGAATTAATAAAGCAATGCAAATGTATAAAGTTTTTGTGAACGAAAAAAAATTAAGTCTGAGTAATCATCCTACGGATTTTGAAAAAAACTTAAAATATGACGATTCTTCTACTTTTGAGATTGCTATCGACTTACTTGAGAATACATCTTGCCCAGAACTAAATATTTATGCAGATAATTTAGAGCAATTATGGGAAAATTTCAAGGAAATGTTTACAAAAATTTATGCAGCTGGTGGAATTGTAAGCAATGAAAGTAGTGAAATTTTGTTTATTTTCAGACTTGGGAGATGGGATTTACCTAAAGGTAAAATTGAAATTGGCGAATCACTAGAAGAAGCTGCAAAAAGAGAAGTTGAGGAAGAATGTGGTTTGAAAGAATTAAAAATCAAGCAATATATAAATACAACCTACCACATCTACACCGAAAGAAATGGCAAAAAAACTTTGAAGGTTACCAATTGGTTCACAATGGATTACTTCGGGAAAGATATGCCAATTCCACAGATTGAAGAAGGCATCACCAATGCAAGCTGGAAAGCTAAAGACGTGATTCTGAATGATATATTCCCAAATACTTTTCAAAATATTAAACTTATTCTGACCGAAATTTGGGAAAAGTCGTAAATATTACAAAAATTCTATAATTTTCTCGAGCGCAATTCCTCGAGATGCTTTCAATAGGATATTTTGGTTGGTAATACGATTGTTCTTCAAATGAGCAATCAATTCATCGGTATTTGTAAATGATTTAGCACTACTATTCGCTGATTTGAAGTGTTTACCTACGGTAATCACTTCATCAAAACTAGCATTATTTGCCCATTTCAAAATTTCGGAGTGTTCAAATTCACTTTCTGCCCCCAATTCTAACATATCTCCCATAATTACGGTTTTTGAACCTTTGAAATTATTAAAATTTTTAAGTGACTCTAACATAGAACTCGGATTGGCGTTATAGGTATCTAAAACCAAGGTTTTCCCATCTTTTTGCATTACCTGAGAACGCATATTAGTTGGTGTATACTCAGAAATTGCTTTCTTAATTGCTGAGAAATCCACACCGAAATGCAAACCAAAACTTACTGCAGCACACAAATTATTGAAATTGTAATTACCTGTAAGTTTAGAGAGTGCTTCCTTATTCTGATAACGGAGACCTACAAAATTTTCATGGGTAAATTCTTCAAAAAAATACTTAGAATTTGAGGTTCCAAAAGTAATTTTAGATTCGTAATCTTGGCATTTCTCTACTTGAATATCATCTTTTTGGTTAACCAAAATGGTTTGTTGATGTGATTTTAGGTAATGATAGAGTTCAGATTTGGCTTTTTTTACTCCCTCAAAACCACCAAAACCTTCTAAATGTGCTTTACCAAAATTGGTAATGTAACCAAAATTAGGTTGTGCAAGCGAACACAAAAACTCTATTTCACCAATATGATTTGCACCCATTTCTATGACTGCCATTTCGTGCTCTGGTTTTATAGAAAGTAATGTGAGAGGAACACCAATATGATTATTGAGATTCCCATAAGTATATTGCACAGCAAATTTCTGAGAAAGAACCGCATGAATTAATTCTTTGGTGGTAGTTTTCCCATTACTACCAGTAAGAGCAATAATTGGGATTTTGAGCAAATTTCTATGAAGCAGAGCAAGCTCTTGTAAAAAAAACAAGGTAGAAGGAACATAGAAAATATTTTTAGCAATATTTTCAAATTCTATTTGTTCTACAATCACAGCTAAAGCACCGTTATCTATGGCTTCTTCTGCTTGAATTGCAGCATTAAAATTATCACCAGAAAACGCAAAGAAAATATCATTTTCTTTGATTTTTCTACTGTCGATTACTACTTGATTGGATTGTAAAAAAATAGGATAAAATTGCTCTGCATTCATAGGTCAAAAATAAAAAAATCCTTCCAAAATAAGGAAGGATTTGTATAAAATTTTGATAATTTTTATCTTTTGGTTCTGTTTTTGTTATTGGTTTGTGCGTCTTGAGCAACACGGAAACCAACCCAACCAAATGATTTAGCTTGATCTTTGTATCTTCTTTGTCCCGGATCTAACCAATAAGCTGTATCTAACCAAGAACCACCTTTAACAACTCTAATATAATTAGAAACTTGAGATGTTCTATCTTTTCTGTCTTTTTGTAATATTACTCTACCTCTAGAATCTACGATGAATTTTTTTCTTGCAGAATTATACATGTCGAAATTTGCCATAGAGCTATCTATTTCTTTACCATGAGAACCTTCTAGTGAAGATGGGAAATCCCCATCTCTAAAATTACTATAATCATTAAGAACTTCTCTTTCAAATTTTCCTGGATATCCTTTTGCTAATAATCTACCATCAGATAAGGTATCATATTTAATACTGTTCATATCAATTTTTTTAGAAGAACCGTCTCCATTCTTTACAATAGCTTCTAGAGCACTACCTCTATAGTAATTAAAATCACTGTACTCAGCATCAATAATTGGTCTGTAAACATCTGCAGTCCATTCTGCAACGTTTCCATACATACCGTAGATTCCTAAGTCATTTGAGGGGTAATTCTTAACATCTGAAGTAATTGCAGCACCATCATTTTTCCAACCAGCAACACCAGAATAATCACCAGTACCAATTTTGAAATTTTCCAACAACATACCATTTTGTCTGCCTTTGGTTCCTCTCAATTTTTCAATTTCAGGTTTTTTACCAAGAATATTATTATATTCTCTGTTTTTCTGAACACCAACAGCTGCATATTCCCATTCTACTTCTGTAGGAAGTCTAAATCTTGTTACAAGATTAGAATTTGGCGATTTATTTGCTGCCAAAATACGTTGATTGGTTGTTTTTATACCAGATTTCTGTTGTAATCTTTGGGTATTGATATAGGCTTGCATTTCTGGATCGTTTGCTTTGAATTTATCTAAATTGAAAGCAGTTCCTCCTACATTATTGGCATCATTCAAGTAAAAATCTTTTGAAATTACACCTTGATCAATCAATGCTTTTTCATTGGCTCTATCTGTCAACCAATCACAATATCTGGTTGCTTGTAACCAATTTACACCAACTACAGGATAGTAATCATATTCTGGAGAACGTAAATAATGTTCAGCCAAATCGTTTCTAGACAATTCGTTATTCCAAGTTAAGGTATCTGGTAAAGAACCTTTATAAATATTAACGAAACTAGGATCAGACGGTGGAAATACGTATTTCAACCAAGTAAGATACTCGCGATATTCATAATTGGTAATTTCTGTTTCGCCGATAAAGAACGAATTTACCTGCATTCTGCGAGGTGAATTATTCCAATCGTGCATTACATCATCTTTCACTAATCCCATTGTGAAAGTCCCACCTTCTACATAAACCATTCCGGGCCAACTTTTCTCTTTTTGTTGTTTCCCCGCGAAGAACCAACCTTTTCGATCGTTTGGTCTCCAACCTGATTTACTGGTAAATTTTTTTGTACCACCGCCACCTTGAGTGTTACCACCGCCGCAACTTGTTAGAATTAATGTGGAGCTTAATGCTATTAATGAAAACAACTTTAGTTTTTTCATAGTCAGTATAAATATTTTCAGATTACAAAGAAAAAATAAATTATTCAATTAATCAAGTAAAGATTTGATTTTTTTTATAACGTTGATAAAATAATTTTATTGCATCATATTAAAATTATATTTTTTTTCGTTTATTTTGTATCGAAAATAATTTTCAAAAAAAATGAAACGACATTTTACAATACTCTTCTGGTTGATTTCTATTAATCTACTTTGGAGTCAAAAAATACTTCTGCAATGGGAAGGTTCTACTGTACTTGACTTTGGGTTAGATAATAAGATTACTGTACCTTTTTTCAAAAACAGTGGTTTTTCATTCGACCAAAATAGTATATTTATTAATGCAAAACAAAAAATTAACGAAAAAAATTTGGTAATTCGTAATTTTGTATGGAAAAACATCCAAAGAAAAGACTTGTACGATCTGGATATCAATCTGTTACCTCAAAATGAAAGTTCTGGCATTTCTTATTACTTTAATGATAAAGAAAATGCAGAATATGCCCAAATTAGAATTGCAACCATTATTTCTGATCATGGGGTTGCCAAAAGACTGGTCTCTTTTGATGTGGTAGAAAGTGCAGCAGAGTTGGTGAAAAATTCGCAATCTGTTGAAAAAGTTGGTACCACTGTAAATCCTCTTTCGTCAGGAAATTTTTATAAAATTAAAGTAGATAAGTCGGGAGTTTTCAAAATAACTACCCAATTTTTGAAAGATATTGGCATCAATCCAGCATCTGTGAACCCTAAAAATTTCAGAATTTATGGAAATGGAGGTATTATGTTGCCCGAATATAACCAAGATACCAAATACAGTGCTCTGCAAGAAGATGCAATTATGGTAGTTGGTGAAAGTGATGGGGTTTGGAATGATGGTGATTACGCTCTATTCTATGCACAAGGTCCAAATGGTTATAATTTGTATGATTTTTCTAACGGGAAAGGTTACAAAAGAAAAGAATACCGAAATGATCAGTGTAATAATATTATAAATATCTATGATGATTACTCTTATTATTTTCTAACATTTGATAAAGGAATCGGCAAAAGAGTTCAACCTGTAGATGTTGCTTTAACATCTACACCTACAATTAATAGGTATGATGATTATCAGGTAATAAATGATGAAAAATATAATCTGCTAAATTTGGGTAGAACTTGGACTGGTGATGCTTTCAATAGTAACAAAACCATCTCTTTTACAACCAAATCACCAATTTTACCTGAAGATAATGTAAGATTCAGAACTCAAGTAATTGCTTACAAAGCACAAGGAAATAATATTGATTTTAACATCAATAACCTTAATCCAACATCTGTACAAATTTTTGGAAATGCAATTGATTATATACCAGTAAGATATTATGGAAGTATTAATAATCTACAAGGTAATAACATCACCATAAATTATATTCCAAATAATTCTGCCAATCCAAATGGTGCTTTCTATTTTGACTATATAGAAGTTCAATACAAAGAAAATTTGACCTTCAATGGTAATCAAATGAATTTTAGATATTATGATGTAATTTCAGGATCTGGTCAAACTTACAATTTTTCTGTTGACAATGCAGGTTCTATAGAACAAATTTGGGATGTATCTGATGTAACCAATGCAAATGCAAGAGTTAATAAAAATTCTGGTAACAAATTCGATTTTGCTTATGTTGCCGATAATCTTAATTTCAATAATGAGTTTGTGGCATTTCGTTCAGATGCAGCATTCACACCAAGTTATGTAGGTAAAGTAGAAAACCAGAATTTATCTGGATTACAAAATGTGGATTATTTAGTTATTACTACACCTGAATTTTTCGGCTATGCCAACAAAATTGCGAATCACCATCACACAAAAAATAATCTCAACACGCAAATTGTAGATGTTAATAAAATTTACAATGAATTTAGTAGCGGAGGAAAAGATATTACGGCAATTAGAGATTTTATTACCAAATTAAATACACCTGCTGGAAACCTAAAATATGTTCTATTACTAGGTGACACCACTTATGATTATAAAAATAGAACACCCAACAATTTTAATATAGTACCAAGTTATGAAAGTGAAGAAAGTGGAAACTACACTTCTTCTTTTGTAACCGATGATTATTTTGTGATGACTGCTGCACAAACTAACCCTTATTTATCTAATAATTTGCCAAATGTACCTATTGGAAGATTACCTGCTGCCAATTCAACAGAAGCAAATTTATTAATAAATAAAACTTTGGCCTATTACAATAATCTCCCTGGTCAATCTACTCCATTTGGAGAATGGAGGATGAAAATGGATTTTGTAGTAGATATTGCAAATGAAGGTGGGACTCCTTTTCATAATCTTATAAATAACTATTCTATAGTCCCAATATTTGAAGGAACAACAGATAAGCCCGAATATAATATTAGAAAATTATACCTAGATGCATACCAAGGTGTAGTTACTGCAGGTGGTGTTAGATATCCTCAAGTTAATCAAGCAATTTCAAATGATGTTGGTAATAGTCTCTATTTATTTTATTTCGGACATGGTGGAATTAATGGTTGGGCTCAAAGCAGGGTTCTAGGTTCAACCGAAGTACAAAATTTTAATAATTTCAATTCTATCTACACAAGATTTCCTTTCTGTTCTACTATAACTTGTGAATTCTGTTTGTGGGATGAACCCAATACTTTTTCTGTAGGTGAACAATTCATAAAACATTCTGATGGAGGAGCTGCTACTATGATTACTTCTAGTAGAGCAATAGATGTTAGTTATGGTATAGATTTCACACCATTTTTTACAAAAAATCTTTTAAATCTAAATAATGATGATTTTGAAACTTTGGGTAATGCTCACCTGAAAGCAAAACAGCAATTCAATCTTGTTAATAATGGTGGTTTAAACCATCTAAAAGTAAACTTCTTAGGAGATCCTGCTATGAAATTGAGCAGACCAAAAAGATTATTGGTAATAGACAACATCAATACACCAGTTCCTAATTTGATAAGAGCGTTGGATTTTGTAAAAATAACAGGTCATATCAATAATAGTAATGGAAGTTTAAATAGCAGTTTCAATGGGCGTGTTGTGGTAAATATTTTTGATAAAAGATTAAATAAACATACCCTTACTTTGCCTCCGCAATTGAATTATACTGAAGAAGGTGGTGCCATTGTAAAAGCATCTGGTAAAGTAATAAATGGTGTTTTCACTGTAGAATTTTACGTTCCGAAAGACATTAATTACCAAATTGGTACTGGTAGAATTTTGGTGTACGCAGACAACAAAGTGTTTGATGTCTTCAACAACCAAACCATTCAAATTGGTGACATCAATCCAAACGGAATTAATGATAATGAACCTCCAAAAGTAAAATTGTATATGAATAATACCAATTTTGCAAATGGCGGAATTACCAATCAAAACCCAATGCTTCTTGCTTGTATTACAGATGATACTGGTATCAACTCAACTGGTTCTGGAATTGGGCACGATATTACCATCATTTTAGACGGACAAATTATCAACACCATAGTTGCTAATGATTTTTTTGCTCCAGGTGAAGGAAATGGGTGTATAAATGCTAATTTGACTGATTACCAAAAAGGAAATGTAACCTACCCTTTCAGAAATTTAACACCAGGTTTACACCAACTTATCTTTAAAGTTTGGGACATCAACAATAATTCTACAACTGCTACGTTAAACTTTATAGTAAAAGATGAAACCGACGAAACTTTAATCGTAAATCGACTTCTGAATTGGCCAAATCCTTTTACAGATAAGACTTACATACAATTTGAGCATAATTGTGATGATATTTTAGATGTCAACGTACAAATTTATACCATCACCGGAAAATTGGTAAGAACTTTTTCGCAATCAGTTTCTGCAGAACCTTATTTACAGGGCTATAGAACACCTAGACAAGCAATTGAATGGGACGGAAAAGACGATTTTGGTGATTCTGTTGCAAAAGGTACGTATATTTTTAAGATATTTGCAAAAAGTCAGAACCAAGAAAAATGTAAAGGTGGCGCAACTGCAGTAGAGAAAATGGTTTTATTAAAATAAAAATTTAAACGAAAATTATTAAAATATGAATTTCACAAAAAAAATATTTTTAGGAATTGGTTTAGGTGTAGGCATTTTTGCTTTTTCACAAGGACCAGTACTTACTGGTGCACCCTTCCTTAGAATTTCGCCCGATGCAAGATCAGGAGGTATGGGAGATCAAGGTGTGGTTACAACTACCGATGCATTTTCACAATTTTGGAATGCAGCTAAATATCCATTCAGTAAATCGTCTTCTGGAATTGGTGTCAATTTCACGCCATATATGAGTAAATTAACCAATGATGTTTTTTTAGTTTATGGAGCTTATCACCAATTTTTAGGACAAGAAGAGCGATCTACGATTTCGGCAAGTATCTACTATTTCAATATGGGATCAGTAGATTTAACCAGAATTGTAGGAACAGAAGTAGTACAAGAAGGGACCGCAAAACCAAATGAATTTGCATTTGATGTAGCTTATGGTATGAGATTATCAGATAACTATTCTATGGCTGTTACTGGTAGATTTATACATTCAGATTTAGGAGGTGGTTTCAATACAGATACTACTTTGAAACCTGCTAATTCTTTTGCTGTAGACATTTCAGGATATTTTATGTCACAGAAATTCCCAAGTTTTGGTGATTATGAAGGTCGTGTAAAAGGAGGTTGGTCTGTACAAAATTTAGGCCCAAAATTAGATTATTCTGGGAATGATGATTCCCGTTCTTATTTACCAACCATGGCAAGATTAGGAGTAGGCTACGATTTATTTTTAGATGATGTAAATAGACTTGGTCTTAGTTTCGAAGGCTCCAAATTATTGGTTCCTGGTCCTGCAGTTTCCGGTTTGGATTCGAATGGTGATGCTATTTACGACATTCCAAATGTTGGAGTAATGCAAGGAATTGGGCAATCATTCAAAAATCCAAAGAGTATGATGATGAGTGGTGCTGTAGAATATGAGTACGACCAAGCTTTTGCAGTTAGAGGTGGTTATTTCCACGAGAGTGTAGAACAAGGTGGTAGACAATTTGCAACTGTGGGAGTTGGTCTTAAATACCAATCCTTCGGTTTAGATGTTTCTTACCTTATCAATACTTCTAAAATCAATTCGGCTCTAGATAACACCTTGAGATTCGGATTAACTTGGAATATTGGTGAAGAAACTTCTAACTCTCAAGATTATTAATTTTTTTTAATAAAATACAACTATTAAAGTCCCTCAAAAAGGGACTTTTTTTTAATAATAAAATTCATTAATGGATAATTTTATTTGCATACACCTTCTTTTTTTCTCCTAAAAAAAATTTAATAATGTAATAATTTGTTCATTTCATTAATATCAAATGCTAATTTCTAACTTTGCGAAATGAATTACGCAGCCGAACTCAAAAAATTTGTAACCGGACAATACATCTATTCTGGTTTCAGAATAGCACTTTCTATCGTAATTCCTTGTCTAATTTTGGCACATTTCGGCTTACTGAAAACCTATTTTCTTTTTCCTTTAGGAACGAGTTTTTTGGGACTTACCGATATGTCTGGACCATTTATTCGCCGAAGAAATGCGTTGCTTTTTGCTATTTTTTGCTTCTTTTTCGTCTCTATTACCGCAGGATTTCTGAAAGATTATCCGTTTTTTATATTTTTAGAAATTTTGATTTTCGGCATCTTTTTCACGATGCTTGGAGTTTATGGGCAAAGATTGGCTGCAGTTGGATCACTTACTTTGGTTGTTTTTGCCATTTTTGTAGATGGAGCTTCAAGACATCATAGTTACCTAGTTAGTAGCCTCATTTTCATAGCAGGAGCGCTTTGGTTTTTTATTATTTTTTTAGTAGTAACCAAATTGCAGCCATACAAATTAGCGCAAAAAATGATTGGCGAAAATTACATAGAATTGGGAAATTATTTAAAACTAAAGGCAAAATTTTATTTAAAAAATCCAGATATAGAAGCAGTTTTTAGGGAATTATTTAGGTCGCAAGTTAAGATTAAAGACCTGCAAGAATCTACCCGAGAAATAGTTTTCAAAACCAGAAAAATTGTAAATGAAGCTACTTCTACCAGTAGAATTATGATGATGCTATTTCTCAACAGTATAGATCTGTTTGAGAAATTACTAACCTCACAAAACGATTATCGCAAATTACAAGATTATTTTGGTAACACACCTATTCTACAAAAAATCAACTATTTTTTGAATGAATTATCAGATGAATTGGTGAATATTGGTATCGCTATACAAGGTGGAACCAAAGCGAAACCTACCATGAATATTGCAAAAAGGTTAGATGAATTGCACCAAGAATATTACGAACTCAGAAACCACAAACTTAGTTCTGAAACGCTAGAAAAACTGATGGTTTTAAGACAAATTTTGTATAGAATATCTGAAATTGCCAACGAAATCATCAGAATATACAAGGTAGAAACGCAAAATCCAACATTAGCTAGAAGTTTATCTACTGGTCTCGACTTAGAAAAATTCGTTACCCGAGACGAAAAACTGAACATACAAGTGATGTTACAAAATTTCACATTGAGTAGTAACTATTTTCGGCACGCAATACGTGTTACTTTGGCTTTATTAATAGGTTATTTCGTATCTAAACTCCCTTTTTTGCACATTCACAAAACTTTTTGGATTCTCATAACCATTTTAGCAATTATGCGACCAGCTTACAGCATTACCAAACATAGAAATATACTGCGACTTTATGGTACTATTGGTGGTGCAATTGTTGGATTTTTAGTGATTTTATACATTACTAATCCAACTATACAATTTGTGATTTTTATGATCAGTATGATTCTCACATTCAGTTTTCTGAAAGAAAAATATGCTTGGGCAGTTTTTTTTATGACCATCTACATTTTCCTTACCTTTAATTTTCTAAATCCAGGAAACTTCAATGTAATTTTTTATGAAAGATTGAAAGATACCATTATTGCAGGAATCATCGTGTTTTTGGTCTCCTATTTTGTATTACCAATTTGGGAACACACCAAAAATAAGGATTTGATGCTGAATTTTGTAGACAAAAACACCGATTATTTCAATACCATATTAATGAATTTTCAACAAGAAAAAACGGCAGTGCATGATTACAAAATCAAACGAAAAAATGCCATCGTTTCTTTGGCCAACTTATCAGATAATTTTCAGAAAATGCTTTCTGATCCTAAAAACAAACAGAAAAATCTAGAAAACATCCATCAATTTGTGACTACTTCTCACCTTTTCACAGCGTATTCTGCATCTCTTTCTGTATATGCACAACAAGAAAAAAAATACCCAGAAATAGACTTTACAAATTGGCAACAGAAAATAGATGCTGAATTATCTCAAACCAAAAATTTGTTAAAAAACAAAATTGATATTGATGAAAATTCTGCTTCAAGCCAAATAAATCCAGATGATTTGGTAAATGAAATGTTACAAAAACGTAAAAAAGAAATCGCCGAAAACGAGTTTTTTGATCACAGAGATCCCAAAAAAATTAGCCATCTTACCGAACTGAAAAACATACAAGAATTGTTAGAATTAATCTATGGTGTAACTATAGATCAGCGGAAAATTGCACTGCGATTAGAAGATTAATTTCCTAGAATTTTATAATTAATGGTATGAGTTTCCTCTATGATGGCAAAGTAGAAATCCTCTATTTTATATACTCTTGCAACATAGCAATCCTCAAAATTTTCATCGAAAACCCGGCATTTTATTTGGTCTAAATGCGATAAATCAAAAGGTTCTACTTCGTAGTGGTTTTTCAAAGACCAATATTTAGAAGGGTGTAATTTGTAGAGAGCCTCTTTTATCACCCAAATTACGGTTAAATAAGCAACTTCTTGTTCGTTTTGAGTCCATTTCAGTTCATTTTCATGCAAAAATTTGTGTTTTACTCGCAAAATTTTAGGCATAATTCTTTCTAGGTCAATTCCTACCCTATTTTTAGAAATTGCTAAAGAAGCAAACGGAAAAGAATGAGTGATAGAAATGTAGGCATCTTTTGGCATTAGATAAGGTTGACCAATGGTTTTGTAGAGAATTTTGTGGTCTGGTAAAACCATTTTCAGCATTTGCCGAATCATCAAATGTTCTATCAATTTTTTAGGATGAAAATGCGCTACTTTTTCTACATTTTCAGGTTCAATCAAATTTTTGACATCAAAAATATCAGATTCATCGTACTTCCAAAAAAGAATTACCGCGTTTTCATCTGAATAATCTTGAAAAAAAGGCATATTTTGTAAATAGAAATTAAGATTGTAAATTTGCAAAAAATTTTAGTAAAATAATATAAAAATCGAATTTTTTCGAGTAAATAAATTTATGGAAACAACTACACAATATGTTCCTTACAAAGTAAAGGACATTTCTCTAGCAGATTGGGGAAGAAAAGAAATCACTTTAGCTGAAGCAGAAATGCCTGGTTTGATGGCAATTAGAGAAGAATACGGTCCGTCTCAACCTTTGAAAGGTGCTCGTATTGCAGGATGTCTACATATGACTATACAAACTGCAGTTCTTATTGAAACTTTGAAACATTTAGGAGCAGACGTAACTTGGTCTTCTTGTAACATTTTCTCTACACAAGATCACGCTGCTGCTGCTATTGCTGCTGCAGGAATTCCTGTTTATGCTTGGAAAGGTATGAATGAAGAAGAATTCAACTGGTGTATAGAGCAAACTATTTTCTTCGGAGAAAACAGACAACCTCTAAATATGATTTTAGATGATGGTGGTGATTTAACCAATATGGTTTTTGATCAATTCCCAGAATTAACCAAAGGAATCAAAGGTTTATCAGAAGAAACCACAACTGGAGTTCACCGTTTGTACGAGCGTATGAAAAACGGAACTTTGGTAATGCCTGCAATTAATGTAAATGATTCGGTTACCAAATCTAAATTCGATAACAAATATGGTTGTAAAGAATCTGCAGTAGATGCAGTTAGACGTGCAACTGATGTAATGTTGGCTGGAAAAAGAGTGGTAGTTTGTGGTTACGGAGATGTTGGTAAAGGTACTGCTGCTTCATTCCGTGGAGCTGGTTCTATAGTTACCGTTACAGAAATTGATCCAATTTGTGCATTACAAGCAGCTATGGATGGTTATGAAGTTAAAAAATTGGACACGGTAGTTTCCAATGCAGACATCATCATCACCACGACTGGAAATTTCGGAATTGTTACCGGTGAACATTTCTCTAAAATGAAAGACAAAACCATCGTTTGTAACATCGGACATTTCGATAATGAAATTGATATGGCTTGGTTAAACAATAATTTTGGTAACACCAAATACGAAGTTAAACCACAAGTAGATATCTACAATGTAAATGGTAACGAAATCATCATTTTGGCAGAAGGTAGATTGGTAAATCTTGGTTGTGCAACAGGACACCCAAGTTTCGTAATGAGTAACTCATTCTCTAACCAAACTTTGGCTCAGATCGAATTGTGGACCAATTCTGCAGCTTATAAAAATGAAGTTTATATGTTGCCAAAACATCTAGATGAAAAAGTAGCTGCACTCCACCTGAAAAAATTAGGCGTTGAGTTAGAAACGCTTTCAAATGCACAAGCTCAGTACATTGGAGTTCCTGTAGAAGGACCTTTCAAACCAGAATATTATCGTTATTAATAGTTTTTAATAACTATTTACATACAACTCTTCAAGTGAAAAATCTTGAAGAGTTTTTTATTATTTTTGAGAAAAATTAAAACAATGACCAAAAGCAGATTAGAAGCATTTAGTGATGGTGTTCTTGCAATTATCATCACCATTATGATTTTAGAAATAAAAGCGCCACATTCTGCAGAATGGGATGGTATTTTAGCATTATTGCCCAAATTTCTGAGTTATATCCTCAGTTTTATATATGTAGGAATTTACTGGAATAATCACCACCACACTTTTCAGGCGGTAAAAAAAGGTGTAAATGCAGAAATTATGTGGAGCAATCTGGTTTTGCTTTTCAATTTATCATTAATACCAGTCGTAACTGCTTGGATGGGCGAAAATCATTTCGCAAAAAACACGGTCATTCTCTACGGAATTTTTCTATTAACTTGCGCCATTTCTTACACCATTATGCTGATGCAAATTGTGAAAAACGAAGGAGAAAATTCAGTCTTGGCAAAAGCAATTGGTAAAGACCAAAAAGGTAAAATCTCTATCGTACTCTACATTGCAGGAATCATTTCAGCAATTTTCAATCCTTGGATTGGTTTGGCGTTTTACGGAATCGTTGCTCTTATTTGGCTGATTCCCGATAAAAGAATAGAAAAAATTTTATAAAAATATCCTATTTGATAGTTTAGAAATTACCATTGATAGATTTTTAATTAAAAACCACTTTTTTCGGTGGTTTTTTTGTAATTTAACCTAATGAAATTCTGTTGGATTTTTTGGTTGTTGCTAAGTCTGAACTGTTTTGCACAAAGCAGCGGTTTCCAATTGGTAGACAAGAAAAAAGTCAGCATTCCTTTTCAGCAAATAAATGGATTGATTTTCCTGCAAATTGAAGTCAATGGAGTCGATTTGACTTTTTTGCTAGATTCTGGTGTTGCAGAAACCATCTTGTTTAGTCTGGAAAACAAAGCCGTAGATTTTAAAAACACAGAAAAAGCACGATTCACAGGTTTAGGTGGCGAAAGTTATGTAGAAGGTCTAAAATCTACCAACAACCAAATGAAAATTGGTAAAAATCTGGTAGATCACAACCATTTACTCTACCTCATATTAGACGAAGATTTCAATTTTTCTTCTCATGTCGGAATTCCTGTAAACGGAATTATCGGTTACCAGTTTTTTGAAAATTATCCTGTAAAAATTGATTACCAAAGTCAGGAAATCACCTTGTACCAAGACGAAAAAAAACTAAAAACCCGAAATTTTGAACAAACTCCGATGTCTATAGAAGGTTCAAAACCGTATATTATGACTTCGGTAGAAATGACCAATCAGTATATCCCTGCCAAAATGTTGGTAGATTTGGGAAATAGTGATGCAATGTGGTTGTTCCCGACTAGAATTCCCAATTTCAATTACAATCGCCCTAATATTGATGATTTTTTGGGACGTGGTTTCAATGGCGATATTTTGGGGAAACGTAGCCGAATTCATGCTCTGAAACTGGGTGATAACGTGCTTGAAAAACCCATCGTTTCTATGCCAAGTGCAGAATCTGTGCAATCTATGACTTTTGTGAAAGATAGAATTGGCTCAGTTGGTTCAGGAATTCTGAAACGTTTTGTGGTGATTTTCGATTACAAAAATGGGCTGTTCTATTTCAAAAAAAATAAATCTATACACGATCCTTTCAAATTCAATATGAGTGGATTAGATGTGAAACACGACGGTGTAATTTGGCAAAAAGACCTGGTAAAAGTTGAAATTCCATTAGCAAAAGAAAAAGAGAAAATCGAATCTATGGGAACTACGGTGAAAATTCACGAGGATTTCCAATACAAATTTGTGCTAAAACCCATTTATTCTATTTCGGGAGTTCGCGAAGATTCCCCTGGATTTTTAGCAGATATCAAATCTGGGGACAAACTCATCTCTATCAACGGAAAAAAAACCACCGAAATGTCACTACAAGATATCAACAATATTTTTATGTCTGAAGAAGAAAAAATAATCGATTTGGTACTTACCAGAAAATCGCTAACCATAGAAAGAAAAATCCAACTGAAAGACCCAATTCCGTATCAGGAAAATTAGTGATCTACATAAGAATTTAAATGCTTAAAAATTTTGAAAAAAATGTTTTTCTGCTAATCTAATGCTCCTCTTTTGGAGTGTGTTTTATGTAATCGGCAAGTACTTTCATTTGTTTCTTATTTCCTATTTCTACCATTTTTTGATAACTTTTTTCTTTAGAAACAGGATATATTTTCTGAACCAAAATATTGGTGTTTTTAATTATCAATGGAAAAATCGAAGGAAATAGCACTTTCGGAATGTTTAATCTCTCGTTGATTTCTTGGTCTAGTAAAAACCAGTTCATACAAATGTGCAAATTTCGCAAATTTCTACGCTGAAATTGGTATTTGAAAATGGTGGATTCTAAATTTTCGTCTAATAAAGCTTGCGCTAAAAGCGCGGAATCTGCATTACCTTCTTGTTGTATAGTTCCCCAAAGATAGAGTTGTTCGGTTGCCTGTAATTTATTTTCGGGTAAAAATTCTGCGGGAATTCCCAAAAGATGGCCAACATATTTCCAAAGATGAAAAACACCCAATTCTTCTTCTTCAGAAATTTGGATGCCTAATTTCTGCAAACCCTGCATAAAAACGAGCGAAAATCCAGTATACGTCGCGATCATATCCCAAGTATTTATAGGTTCTCCCCAATTTTGGTAATCCCAATCTTTGGTATTTTCTTTTATTTTTATTCTTGCATAGGAATGCATCAATCTGGTTCTTACAATCAATTCATACGCTTCAGAATGGAGTTCTAATCCGTTTTCTCGGGTTACTTTTACCCAAAATTCCAGCGTATCTTTTAATCTTTTTACGGCTCCTTTTTTCAAGGCACCCGTTTTTATTAGTGGTTTGTTGAGATACGCAAAATCATAACCTCCCATCAATGTAAAATCTCGTAAAATAATGAGTGCATTGGTACCAACTCGCATACAAAATCGTGCTCCGGAATTGGCTAATTTTGCATTGAACCAAGACGGAACTTCTTGTAATTGCAGAAAAAAATCTTTTAAACTTTCAGGAACGTTGTCATTCTCAGAAATAGGATTTTTTGAATAGGTTGAAATTAATGTAGATGCTTCTTTGTAAGGTAATTTCAGGTAGATATCTTTTACTACGGCATCACCAATTTCATCATATTTGAAATAAAGAGGAGCATATTTTTCAAAATTTTGAAGACCTGCAGAATAATTGGCCCAAACTAATAATTCTTTACCATTACCTTGTTGCCAAAAATTTTGAAAATGAGCAGTGTTGTGAAATTTTGGAGTTAATTTCATCTAATTGAGTTGTGTATTAGTTTCACGAACCACATCAAATTATTTTTCGTGTTTATTACTAAACAAAGATAAATAAATTATTTTTAAAGCATCTACTTCAAAAATTTTGAAGCGTTTTTACGATCACCAATAATATATTATCGAACCTTTTATGCTCAAAGTTGCAAACTTTGCTCAGCGAGATTACTCTTTTGCATGATATTTTACTCCCCTTCCTGAACCTGTTTTTAAAATTAATCCTTCGATTACCAAATATTGTAAATCCTTTTTAAGCGTATTTCTGGAATACGCTGATAAATTTTGCTCTAGATTTTGTATTTGAATCACTTTATATTGGTCAATGTAATTCAGCACTTGTGTTTGTCTTTCGTTTAAACTGACTTTCAAATTATTATTTGTCTGATATTTTATTTTTAATTTTTCTGTAAGTTCCAACAAACAATCCAAAAAGAAAATAACCCATTTATTCAATATTTCATCATCACTATATCTATGTTTTTGAGTCTCCATCAATACTCTATAATACATTTCTTTTCTTTCTTCAATAATATGCTCAAATGACACATATTCTATAAAATTATAACTCTGTTTTAATAGTAAAAAAGTAGTCAATAATCTTGATAATCTGCCATTTCCATCTTGGTAAGGATGGATAGATAAAAATTCATATACAAATACAGAAGTGATAATAACAGGATGTAATTCTTTTTTCTCTAACTGGATATTTGTCCATTCTATCAACTGTTGCATCTCATTTGCCGTCAAATGAGGTTCTGTAGTTCTAAATATTATTTTCTGCTCTCCATCTGCATAATTGGCTACTACCTGATTGGATAAATTTTTATATTTCCCTTTATGTCTTTGGTCTTTATTACTGTATTTTAGTAAGATAGAATGTAATTGATGAAGATAACGCTCTGACAAGTCTATATCATTATAATGTTCTAAAATAGTTTCCAGAGCTTCATAATAGCCTACTACTTCTTGTTCTTCTCTTTTATCTAGTTTACTAATCTGTACAGATTTCAATAACTGTTTTACTTCTTCATCTGAAAGAGTTGCACCTTCTATTCGTGTGGAAGAGCCTATACTTTCTATTGTTGCAATTTCTCGTAATTCTCTTAAATACTTCTTTTCTTTGTTTTCAATCAAATCCCAATTTCCTTTAAATGTGTCAATTTGACTTAACTTTTTTATAATTTCTTGAAATATAGCAGGTGTAAATGCTAATTTATGATATATATCCATTTTGTATCCAATTTTATCCAATTACAAAAATACTATAATATTTTTGGATATATCCAATTTATATCCATTTTTATCCAATTAAAAAGGGTGAAAAGTTTCGATAACTTTATGAAGATTTTCTGGATTATCCTGCAAATATAGTTCTGATCCTAAAATAATTCTGTGTCTTGCCATAATCTGCACTTTTCGTAAACTATACTGTTTTAACCAATTTCCAATGAATGATATAATTGCAGATGGTGATTTTATGGTAGCAGCTTCAAAAATTATTGCCGCATTAGGAATATGATTTCTAAGATGGTGGACAAAATGCTTACCACCAAAAAATTTAAAGATTTCTTTAATAAAAATGTAGCTGCTCTTTAATACAAAAACGCTAACCTTCTACTGTTAGCGTTCTCTTTTATTACTGGTCACGGATTGCAAATCATAAGTGTTCGAAACCTTAAAATTTAATACCTTTACAAGAAACTATGAAGGTTTCGAACACTTATGATTGCAAATCCGCGACATCGGGGTTACTTTTATTCTTATTACCAATATTTTTGGGGTAAAAACCAAAAACCTAGTGTAATAAAAAAAGTTATAAAAATGAAAATTACAATTTTTTTATTTGTAGAATATATTGTGAAAATTTTATCATTTTCTTTATCATAATAAAATTTAATTTTTAATAAACCGTACTTTAGCTTTTCACAACTATAATAACCTAATCCAGAAACACTTACATTATAACTTTTATTATTATAATAAATATCTAAATTCGAAGATGTTCTAGTATGGCAATAAACATTAATTATTTTAAAATTACTTATGAATTCTTTTTTGTATATTATTTCATTATACCTGTTATATTTGTTATAAGAAGATATTGATAAATACAAGAAACTTATATTTGCAATCATTATAATATATGCCTTATTAATCATTATTTTTTTTGTTTTTTTTCTGCATCTCCCCCCGCTGCGCAAAGTCTCCTGACTTTGAGCCAACTATTCATCATAATTAGTATATTTCTAAAATCATTTGTTTTGCTTGATCTCTTATGATATAACCTTCTTTCATTTTTGTAATTTTCACCTTTTTCTATTAACAGAAATTACACAAATTTACACAAAAAAACGCTAACCTTTTACAGTTAGCGTTTTACTTTATTATTGCTCAAAGTTTCAAACTTTGCGCAGCGCATTCTGATTCAAAAATTTTTAAACAAAAAAAAACGCTTCAAAATTTTTGAAGCGTTTTTTGCGATCCGGACGGGACTCGAACCCGCGACCTCCGCCGTGACAGGGCGGCATTCTAACCAGCTGAACTACCGGATCTGATAACGTACCTTGTTTTACGTGAGTGCAAAGATAGCACTATTTTAAAATTCTGCAAATATTTTTTCAAAAAAAATATATTCTATTGCAGAAGACATTCATTTTCAGGGGAAATAATTTTATAAGTGCGCAGATAATTTTTCTGCAATTACTTCTTTTGGAGCAACGCCAACAATTTTATCTACAACTTCACCGTTTTTGAAAATCAATAATGTTGGAATATTTCTAATTCCGAAATCTATGGAAACTTGTTGGTTATTGTCAACATCTACCTTTCCTACAACTGCTTTTCCTTCAAAATCGTGAGCTAATTCTTCTACAATTGGTCCTACCATTCTACATGGTCCACACCAAGCTGCCCAAAAATCTACCAAGACTGGTTTATCTGAATTCAAAACCATTTCTTGAAACGATTGATCTGTAATTTCTAATGCCATTTTTTTATAATTTATAATATTGTTAATTTTTTTTAGCGGACAAATTTATAACAATTTCGCCTACTTTATAGCGCCATTTATCTATGTTCTGTATTTGTTTTTTCTATGGTATGAGAAGCCGAAATTTCTTGCAACGCTGCAACCAAACAATCAATTTCTTTCTTGGTAGTTAAGTTGCTAAAAGAAATTCTAAGTGGCGTTTTATGCTCCATTTCTTCATCATTTAAAATTTGCATCAACACCATAGATGGTTTTGCTGCACCAGAAGAACAAGCACTGCCTTGCGAAATAGCAATCCCTTTCATATCCAACTTTAGACCAATAAGATCATCTTTATATGGTAACAATACACTCAAAACCGTATACAAACTATTTTCTAAATTGGCACTTTCACCTAAAAATGCTACGCCAGAAATAGCTTCAGAAATTTGATTGATAGCATATTGTTTCACCTCTTGTATTTGAGAGGTATAAATTTTCATATGTTGATTAGCCAACTCAAACGCTTTACCAAGACCTGCAATTCCGCAGACATTTTCGGTTCCTGCACGCAGATTTCTCTCTTGACTTCCTCCTAAAATAATCGCTTTAAGACCCGAAGTTTTACGCACAAATGCAAATCCTACTCCTTTCGGACCATGAAATTTGTGAGCGCTACATGCAGCAAAATCAATCGGGATTTTAGAAAAATCCAAATCCAAATGTGCCATTGTTTGTACGGTATCAGAATGGAAATAAGCGTGGTATTTTTTGCAAATTTCTGCAACTTTTGCTAAATCTATAAGGTTACCGATTTCGTTGTTTGCGTGCATCAAACTAACCAATGTTTTTTTATCTGAAGATTGTAGCGCCTTTTCTAAATCGGTTAAAGAGATAGAACCTTTTTGGTCTGCTTTTAGATAGACTACTTCTATATTTTTCCGTTTTTTAAGATCCAAAACCGTTTCTGCAACACATTTATGCTCCATTCCCGAAGTGATGATTCGCTCTATGTGCAAATCTTTCACTGCCGATTTTAGTATAAAATTATTGGCTTCGGTTCCGCAAGAAGTGAAAATAATTTCTGCGGGAGTTACTTTGAGATCAGAAGCAATATTTCTGCGTACTTCCTCAATCAAAATTTTGGCTTCTTGACCGAAACTGTGTATAGAAGACGGATTTCCGTAGTTAACCTTCATTACATCTACCATTGCATCTATCACCTCCTGATTCAGTGGTGTAGTTGCAGCATTGTCTAAATATATTCTTTCCATTTTTTTTTCAATCTTCAAAATTAATGAAAAAATTGGTAATGACTTTCATTTGCCCAACTCAACATTTGTTTATCACCAGAAGTATCACCAAAAGCCAACGTTTTATCAAATTTTTTGTTTTCGATGGCATTTTTTATGCGTCTCACTTTTTCAGCACCATTACAATTTTTTCCTACGAAATTCCCTGTAAAAACATCGTCTTTGTATTCTGCAACAGTCGCTAAAAGTGGCATATTGAAATGCGTAGCAAAAGGTTGCACCCAAATATCAAGAGAAGCAGTCACAATAAGACTTTCGGTGGTTTCTCTATTAATATTATTAATAAAATCTAAGGCATTTTCTCTGATAATATCAGGATAATGATGCTCAAAAAAATCTTGGGCAACTTGCGCTAATTTTTCTCGTTTTTGACCTTTTAAAATAGATGAAATAAAACTTTTCTTCACATTTTCTGCTTCTACCAATTTGAATTTCAGCATCAGAAATAAAGGGGTATGTTTTATAAATTCTTTGTAGAATTTTTTGGAATCGAAGAACTCCAAAAACATAAACATCGTGTCTTTATAAGTCAATGTTCCATCGAAATCGAAACAATATAATTTTTTCATAACTTTTTTTGAGTGCTTTTTTTATTAAAGAAAAATTACATTTTCAATTTTTTAAAAATAAATTCCGGAATGTGCTGTATAATGAGCATTATGATTCTCCAAATCGGCAAAACATAGAGCACATTTTTTTGTTTTTTGTAGCCTTTGTAAATAAATTCTGCTGCTTGTTTCGGAGTTGCCGTCAGTTTTGGATTCAGAGGTAAACCTTCGGTCATTTTGGTATCCATAAAACCAGGTTTTACCGTCATTACGTGCACTTTTTTGGATTGCAAAAAATTACGAAGTCCAGATAAATAAGCGGTGAAACCAGCTTTTGCACTGCCATAAATAAAATTGCTCTGTCTGCCACGATCACCTGCAACTGATGAAAGTGCGATGATGGTACCGTTTCTTTTGGCTTCCATTTTTTTGGCAAAAAAATTGATTACCGGAACCAATTTTGCATAATTGATGTCGATGATGAGTTCAGAATTTCTGTTGTCATACAAACCTTCGTCTGAACCAAATCCCAAAAATCCTGTTGCACAAAAAAGCAAATTAGCATCTATTTTTTCTAAAGCGGAATAATCTACGGTTTGCAACAAATTGAGCGGAATAATTTCGGTAGGTTGTAGGTATTTCACATCGAGATGTTTAGCGAATTTCTCGGTAGTTTCTACACTAGAAGTGAACAGAAAAATTTTTTCAAATTTTTCGCCTTCGGTGAGCATTTTTTCTACAAATGCTTGTGCTACTTCTGAATTACTGCCTAAAACGATCATATTTTTTTTAATAATTGTTAATGATAATTGCTGAATGAGTAATGAAACATTCCTATTTTGATTAACCTTTTATAATCCTTTTGCTTTGCAAGGATACAAATTTTGGATTTTGTGTGTTTTTAAGATAATTTGTTAAGGAAGATTTGCTCATACTGTCTTTGGTAAGGTAAATTCTACCGCCAAATTCTTCAACAATTGTATCTAAATCTGCCACCAATTTTTTTAATTTCTTATTAATTTTGAAATCCAGAGCCAAAGTATAACCTTCCATAGGAAATGCGTTGTAAGCTTCAGGATTGTCTTTACCAAATAATTTCAAAACTGCCAAAAACGAGCCATTTCCACTATTGGCAATGGTTTGTAGAATTTTGCGCATTCCTTCTTTGCCTTTATCTTTTGGAATTACCATTTGGTACTGTATAAAACCTGTTTTTCCGTAGATTTTATTCCAATCATTCACGATATCTAAAGGATAGAAAAACGTCTCATAATCTATGAAATTATGAATTTCTTTTTGACGTTGTTTATGGTAATACAACCAGTTGAAAATCTTCACCGACCAATTATTCAATACAAAATTGGGGAAGTAAAACGGAATAGTTGGTAACATTTTCTTTTTCAAGAAAAGTGGATTTTCTGCTTTTTTGTGGTCGATTTCGTGTCGCAATGCGTGTTCACCTCTCATCAAAATACTTCTACCAATATTTTTACCTTTTTGCAAGCAATCAATCCAAGCAACATTGTAGGTCCAACTTTCGCTTTCCTCAAAAAGTTGAAAAATCTCATCTAGATTTTCGGCTTTTATGCTTTCTTGTCTTATGTACGCCGTTTCTATGGGTTTTAATTTGAATTTTGCCGAAAGAATAATTCCGGTAAGTCCCATTCCACCAAAAGTTGCCCAAAATTTTTCAGAATTTTGTTCACGAGAACAGGTAATTACCTCGCTGTTTTCGTTTAGTAAGGTAAATTCTAAAACCCAATCTGAAAAACAACCTTCTGCGTGATGGTTTTTCCCATGTACATCAGATGCAATAGCACCTCCTACTGTTACAAATTTGGTACCTGGAGTTACGTACAAAAAATAACCTTGCGGAACTGTAACTTCAAGCACTTCTGATAGCAAAACGCCCGATTCACATTCTATAATACCTTTTAAGCGATCAAAACTGATGAATTTATTGAGTCTTTTGGTAGAAAAAATATGTTCTGCAAGAGATGCATCTCCGTAACAACGGCCATTACCACGAGCAATGATTTCATTATTATTTTTTACAAATTGCTTGATTTTTTCTAATGAATCATCGGATTTTATTTCCTTTTCTACCACTGGGAAATTTCCCCAATTGGTCACTTTTTTTATAAAATTCGGTTTCATTATTTAAAATAAATTATCAGTAAAAATGTGGTGAGCCAAAGTAACAAAGTTACTTGTATATAGCGATCTTTGTACACAATTTTGGTAGGAGATTCGGTTTTGTTGTATACCAAAGTCTGCTGCAAATACCTGAAAAATGCAAATACTACAAAAATCACGGTATAAAAAACTTTGGGACCAAATCTGGATTGTACTTCTGGAGTAATGGTAAACATTAGGTACGAAACAATCGCCAATGTCACAGAAATTGAAAGCGCAATATCTGCAAACTGAATATTATAACCATCTAATGCTTTTCTGGTTTTACCAGAAATTTGCGCATTGATGAGTTCTCCCCTTCTTTTACCGATGGCTAAAACCAAAGCCAATACAAAAGTCAATAATATCGCCCATTGCGAAATCGGAATTCCGGTTGCATAACCACCTGCTAAAACCCGTAATACAAAACCAATAGCAATGATGGTAACGTCTATAATTGCAATGTGTTTGAGTTTGAAAGTATACGCCAAATTCATCACAAAATAAAACGCGATGATGACTGCAAATTTCCATAAATTTTGATGGAAATATAATTGAGCCGCAAAAATCATTGCAATGGTAATGATGAGTAAGAAAACCAAAATAATACGCGCACTAGATTTTGATATGGCTCCACTTGCAAGAGGACGTTTCTTTTTCTCAGGGTGTTTTTGGTCTGATTCTATATCTACGTAATCATTGATGATATAAATTGTACTGGCTGCAAAGGAAAAAGTGAAAAATGCAAAAAAACTACGGAGCAACAGTTCAGGATGCAAAAAATTCCCCGAAAAAAATAAAGGTAAAAATACAAATGCATTTTTCACCCATTGTTCTACTCTAAGTAATTTCAAATATTTCATCTAACTAATTTACCGTGCAAAATTAATGATAATATTTTACCGATTCTAAAAATAACACCCTATTTTTCATAAAAAAAACCGCAAAATTTGCGGTTTTCATTATTTTAATCAAAAAAGAAATTTATTTTCCTTCTTGTGCATCTTTAATCATTTCTTCATTTGCAGTAATTGCAAATTCTACTCTCCTGTTTTGAGCTCTACCTTCATCTGTTGCATTATCACCAACTGGATCTTTTTCGCCCATTCCCATTGCAAACAATCTGGTTTGTGCAATACCTTTGGTAACCAAATAAGTAATTACAGAATTAGCTCTACGTTCAGATAATTTTTGGTTGTATTCATCAGAACCTTTGCTATCGGTATATCCGTATACATTTATATTGGTATCAGGATTTTTAACTAAAACTTCAGCCAATTTATCTAAATTAGATTTTGAAAAGGCTGTAAGATCAGATTTATTGAAATCAAAATTTACCATTTTTTCTGGTAACGTGATTTTGATCCCTTCATTTACACGTTCAACTTCTGCTCCTGGTAATATTTGCTTGATTTCTTTAGCTTGTTTATCCATTTTATTACCAATCAATCCACCTGCAACACCACCAATTACTGCTCCTAAAATAACCCCCAATTCTGAGTTACCACCATGACCGATGTTGTTACCTAAAATCCCTCCTAAAACTCCACCTGCAGCTGTTCCTATTGCAGTACCTTTCTGTGTATTGTTGGCATTTTGTATTGATTCGCAACTGGTAAATACCAACGAAGTTGATAAAAATAATGCTGCGATATTTGTTTTGCTAATATATTTCATTGTTATAATTTTTTAATGATGATTATTTCATTGCTGTTCTCTGCAAATTGTAAACCACTTTGATATTTTCTCCTTCAAAAGGAACATTTTGCTCTAAACTGAACTGATCCATAGCTTGATTGGTCAAAAGCAAAGAATAACCTTCTACATTGGCTTTAGCTTTGGTACCGTCTACAATTTTTTTGAATCTAAATTCGTTATCTTTTGTTAAATCAAATTTAATTGGTCTGGTTACTGCAGGACAATCTTTACCTCCTGCTAATGTAATAGCACCGGTATTATTGTTAGGAATCAGTCTCCAATGACTGTTCATAAAACATTTTACATCTGCACCTTCGTCAAAAGGTTTGATTTTGAATTTTTTATCGTAATCTATACTTACGACTTCCCAATCTCCTTTTAATTTAGAGGCATCCATTTTCTCAGTACTAGATGATTGCGCACTGTTTGCTGACGAACAAGAAGTTGTAAAAAGAGCAACTCCCATAAATCCTGCAATGATTAGTTTTTTCATATGTATTATTTTTTTGTGTAAAGAATATACGATTTAGCAACTATTATTATGCCATTAATTGTCAAAATTAAAAAAAGCCCATCAATTAATGGGCTTTTTTTTAAATATTTTCAACAGATTAATGTTTTACTTTCTTTCTTATAGGTTTTTTTGCTGGTACAAAACCTTTATCGTTGGATTTTTTTGGTAAATTTTTATAAAATTTATCATAGGCATATTGTGCAGCTTTGTACAGATCTACCACACCTCCTGCTTGTGAAATAAGATCAAAACGATTATTTTCGTTTTTAGATAACATCGCATTTACTGTAGAAGTATTTGCAGATTTCACCAAACTTTCAATAATTTGTGCAGGTGTTAAATTTGGCATATATGCCAATAGAACCGCAGCACAACCTGCTACTACAGGAGAAGCCATAGATGTGCCTTGCTCATATTTGTAAGCAGCATCTGTTACTGTAGAATAAATTTTGTCTCCTGGTGCGAAAACATCTACTTTGAATTTATTGTAATTTGAAAAATCGGCTCTCAAAAATTCTGGATCATTGGTACTTGCTCCTACTGTAATCATATTCGTAAGGAATGGTTTTTCATCTTTTAAAGATTTGAAATTAGTAGGAAAATTATCATTTTCTGCCAAATCTTTGTTGTCGTTTCCTGCAGCGTGAACTAGCAAAACACCTTTGTCTTGAGCATATTTAAATGCATCCCAAACTGCTTGTTTGTCAGGAGAAACCGATTTTCCGAAACTCATATTTAGAATTTTGGCACCGTTATCAACAGCATATCTCACCGAATTGGCAACATCTTTATCGCGCTCATCACCATCAGGAACAGTTCTTAACACCATAATTTTGGCAACTTTAGAAGCAACTCCGTACTGAATTTCTTTACCATTTGGTAATCCTGCTATAATTCCCGAAACGTGTGTTCCGTGCAGTGCATCTGGACCTTCATAATGATTGTTGCCATAGAATTTCTCTGAAATATTATCGTAATTATCACCTACAATTGATCTAGGATCGAAATCCAAATTGTATTGTTTGGTTGCTTGTGGTTCAAAATAATTGAGCGCTTCTTTGATTTGATCATTCAAATATTTTTCAACTTCTGCAGGTGATTTACCAGTAATAGTTGGATCTTGAGCAATCTGAGCCAGAATTTGTTGACTACGAGCTTCTTCTTGTGTAGTTGGTTTAATTGCTGCTACATTTTCGGCGGTCAGATTTTTACCACCCAATGTTTTTACCACACCTGGAATACTGCTGCTAAATGCTTTGTAAAACTCATAATTTTGTTTAGCTTCTACACTTTTTTTAGCAAAAACCTCTTTAGATTTCATATACATATCAAATTCTTGAGGCATTTTTGCTTGATTGTCTTTGTTGGTGGTAGAATTATCACCTTCAAAAAGTGGTTTGTACTTTCTGATAACTCTAGTTACTTCTAAATTATCAACACCTACATCTCCATTTTTTCCACCTAAGAAATTCCAACCATTTACATCGTCTACATAACCATTTTTATCGTCATCTTTACCATTATTTGGAACTTCGTTTGGATTTTTCCAAATATTTTTTACCAAACCAGGATGATCAACTTCTACTCCTGAATCTAGCACACCAACAACTACAGTTTTTGGAGTTAGACCTTTGGATTCTAAAAATTTATACGCATTTTGAGTATTCACACCATAGATTTTGGTAGTCGCAAAATCTTTGTGGTACCAAGTCATCAAATCTTTGTCGTCGGTTTTTTTATCTTGCGAATAAGCATAGCCAAAACCTACTAAAAAACTCGCAGCAATGAGTAATTTTTTCATATTAAATTATTTTATTATTAATGAAGAAATGTCTTTTTTTTATTTATTAAAAAAATGAAAAAAAAATTCTTTTTATTTATTTATATTTTGGATATAAGTAGTAGTTTCTGGTCCAATGTTACAAAGCACATCAATTACCGATAAATCTGCTAAAAATCCATATTTATCTGAAAACACTTGATAATAAGGTTTAAAATTACGTTCTGTTTCGGTTTTTGCTGAAAATTGCTCTCGAAAATCCTGCATTTCAGGATTTTTGAGGTATTCTGAGGTAAAATTAAACGATTTTTCTGATTTCAAAATTTTCAACATCACTTCTAATGCGTGTATATTGAACTGAAAAAGCGAATCCCCATTGAAATCGTAGATTTTTGATAATTGGTCTTCGTAATATTCAAAATACGGAGAACTTTGATAGGCATATTTTATGGATTTCCAGTGTTGCTGTTGCCAATTTTCTCGGTCAGAAATTTTAATATCTTGCACTGCTCTATTCCCGTTGTGATTGATGGGAATTATGAGTGATAATTTACCATTGGCTCCATAGATATGCGCTCTGTTTCTATAGGTTTGTTTCTGGAAATGCTCCCATTTTTCGACTACAATTTCATAATCTGCAGCCAAAAATTCTGCAAACCAAGAAACTGGTGGTAGGTAAAACAGGGGCAACAATTTGGTCATACAATTTTTTTTCAGATGATGGTTTTGGTTTATTTTGAAAGTTTATTTTTTTTATTAAAAAAATTATTCCTCCTCACTTTTCTTGCCTTTAAATAATTTTACAAAAAACTCCCAACCAAAAAACAACACCAAAATCGCTACTGCAATCCACCAATAAGAGGTTTTGTTGGCTTCACCAGTGTTGGTTACTTTGAACATTCTGTCCCAACGAACTTTGAAAGGTGCTTGATAACTTGAATTGTTATCAGGAAAGGCTCCTTGCAAACTCATCCAAGTAAACATAGGAGAACCTACAATATTTTCTTCGGGTACGAAACCGAAAAATCGGGCATCGAGTGAAGCATCTCTATTGTCACCAATCATCATATAATAATTTTGCTGAATGGTGTATTGATTGGTTTCTTTGCCATCTATGAAAATTTTACCACCTTTATTTTCCAAATGGTGGTGTTCATATTCTGAAATAATCCATCTGTATTCCGGCAAAGTTTCTTGGTTGAGTGTTACGACATCTCCTTTTTTAGGAATTTTGAGAGGACCGTACCAATCTTGATTCCATTTTTTATTAATAGGGAAAATTGATTGAGCAGTATCTATTTCTTTGGAAAATTCTGATTTATAATTGATTGATGCAATATCTTTTGGCAAGACATCCTCTTTCATACTAGTAACTTGCGGAAGTGATTTAATATCCTTAGCAATTTTATCTGTCAAACCTTGAAATGCATAGAAAAATCCTGAATTGGTTTGACCTTCTTGTACTGGCAAAAATCCGTAGGTATTGTACAAACTTGGCATATCTAATTGCGAACTGGTTTCTACTAAAAACTTATGTTGTTCTTCCTGATCACCCAAAATGGTTTCTGGTTTTCCGTTCACATACAATTTGCCTTCTTTCATCTCTAGAACATCACCTGCAACTGCAACACAACGCTTCACATAAGGATCTTTTCGGTCTATAGCAGTGTGTACCGAATCTTGTGGATAGTTGAAAACGACAATGTCATTCTTTTGTGGAGTATTGAATTGTAATAATCTAGTATATGGTAATTTCACACCATCTAAATACGATTTTGGATCGTCTTTTGGATTATTTTTTTTACCTGTATCAAAAATCGTCCCTTGCAAAAACGGGATTGCAACTGGTCGCATTGGCATTCTGTAACCATATTTCCATTTGTTGACAAACAAGAAATCTCCTACCAAAAGTGTGCGTTCCATAGAACCTGTTGGAATACCAAAAGGTTGTGTTACAAAAGTATGAATAATGGTTGCAAATACCACTGCAAACGTTATAGAACCTATGAAAGTGTCTTTTTTCTGAGCGTTTTTCTCGTCTTCGGTAAGGTACAAATCATCATTACCTTCCATTTCAGTATCTTTGGAATAATTGACGATTGCCATATAAATAAAAGGCAAGAAAATGGTCATCAATTGTTGTGGAAAAAGGCTTTTACCAAATTTTTTCATTAAAAATAAATGAAAAACCGACATCATAATTGGTCCTACAATTGGTAAATATGATAATATAGCCCACCATTTGGTATGATTGGTTTCTTTTAGAATTAGGAAATAATTATAAAATGGCACGAATGCAAAAATTGGATTGTAACCCAATTTTTTGAATAATTTCCAAGTAGAGATTCCCATCAAAACTGATAAGACGAGTACATAAATACTGTATTTCAAGAAGTAATCCATAATTTCTATTTGCTTTTTTCTGTGTTAGTTAGTAGTAAAAAACTACTTTTTGTTACATTTTTTTAATAATGAAAGATAATCATCAATCAACAATTAATTATTTTACGGGAAAAGTACATCTTTCATCCCAAAATTTCCTTTTTTACCAACAATCCATTCTGCTGCAATTACGGCGCCCAATGCAAAACCGTTTCTGCTAAATGCAGTATGTTTTATTTCTATTTCGTCTACTTCACTTCGGTAGAAAACGCTGTGTGTACCAGGAACTTCATCTTCACGAATGGCAAAAATCCCCAATTCATTTCCTGCAGTTTCTTCTAATTTCCACGCATCATAATTGGAATTCCTAATGATTCCTTCTGCTAAAGTAATCGCAGTTCCACTTGGTGCATCTTTTTTGTGAATGTGATGAATTTCTTCTAATTGACAGTGGTAATCTTTTTCAAAATTTTTCATGAGGTTTGCCAATTTTTCGTTGAGTGCAAAAAATAAATTCACACCCAAACTGAAATTAGAGCCATAGAGAAAAGCAGTATTATTATCCAAGGCAATTTTTTCGATTTCGGGTTTACGATCGAGCCAACCTGTAGTTCCGCAAACTACGGGAATGCTCTGCTCTAGACAGAATTTGATATTGTTGAAGGCAACTTCTGGTTGCGAAAACTCAATTACGACATCTGGTTTGTGCAGGTTATCAATAGTTGGAGAATCATTCAGTTTTGCTACCACTTCGTGACCTCTACTTTCGGCAATTTCACCGATAATTTTCCCCATTTTTCCGTAACCTACCAATGCTATTTTCATTTCTATTAAAAAATTGTTTCTTTATTTATATAATTATGGGTACTTTAATTTTAATTAAAGATGAATGTTAACTGTAATAATTTTAAAAATTATAGGATAAACTCAAACCTGCTTTGGTGTTTTGTTTCCCAAATTCATCATAAATGATGGCTGGTTTCACCGCCAAATCAGGGTCGTGTTTACCTTCATACAAGTGTGCATCTACGACTGCATCTACAATATTTAGAATATAGATGAGTCCTGTAATTGCAATGGCATAATCACGTTGTCTTTTGGCGCGGTCTTGCGAATTTCCGAGAACTGTTGCGGTAATTCCGGGTATGTTAGAATATACGTGAGTTTGACCATTGAGTTGGGCTACAAACGCATCTCTGTATTTGGTGTAATATTTTTGGTTCCAAAGTGCAATACCAACTCCGGTACCAATTGCTCCCCAAACTATGGGAATTTTCCAATATTTTTTGTTGTAATATTGTCCTAATCCTGGTAAAACTGCAGAATACAATCCTGCTTTGGTAGGACTGAATTTAGGTTTAGAAACCGGCGCATTGATTTTTTCGATATCGGCAACTATTTCTTTTTCGGATCGAATTTTAGGCACAGAAATAGAATCATTTATTACAATAGAATCGTTTTTTTTGACCTGAGAGAAAACAATCAGAGAAGTTAGTAGCAACAAAGCCGAAAAAAAAATTCTCATAAACCAAAGTGTGACAAAATTCCTTTTAAATCCTCTTCATTTTTGAAGTCCAAAATGATTTTTCCTTTTTTACCATTTCCCGAAGATTTCACTTCTACTGCAACGTGAAGCGTATCTTCTAAAGATTTTTGTGCTTTCTTTAAGTGATTTGGTAATTCACTTTTCACTTTTTTAGGAGGATTCTTAGGATTTTTTAGGAGATTTGCTTGTTCTTCTGCTTGTCTTACATTCAGGTTTTCTTTAATAATTTTTGCAAAAAGTACATTTTGCAATGCGGTATCTTCAATACTAATGATTGCTCTACCGTGACCTGCAGAAATACTGCCATTTCTCACTGCATCTTGAATTTCTGGACTTAACCTTAACAATCTGATAGAATTGGTAATGGTACTTCGTTCTTTACCAACTCTTTGGCTGAGATTTTCTTGAGTCATCCCAATTTCATCTAGCAAACGTTGATAAGTGAGTGCGACTTCTATTGCATCTAAATCTTCGCGCTGAATATTTTCTACCAATGCCATTTCTAGCATTTCCTGATCGTTTACCAATCTTATGTATGCAGGAATGGTGGTAAGTCCTGCTAATTTACTAGCACGAAATCGTCTTTCTCCCGAAATAATTTCAAATTTTTCGGCATCTTTGCGAAGGGTAATTGGTTGTATTACTCCCAAATTTTTGATGGATTGCGATAAATCTTGCAATGCTTTTTCATCAAAATAAGTTCTTGGTTGTGTAAGATTAGGATAGATGTCTTCTAATGAAACCTCTACGATATTCCCAACGAATTGATCAGCACCTTGATCAGATGCTGAGTTGATGGTTGCTTTGGATTCTGCGCTTAGAATAGCTCCTAAACCACGACCCATTGCTCTTTTTTTGTCTTTCATTATATATTTTTAGCACAATATTATTGCAATTGGCCTTTCATTTAATTTTTTACTAAATTTTCGTTTTTCATCAGAACTTCTTCGGCAAGTTGCAGGTATTGTATAGCACCTTTACTTTCTGCATCATAATTTAATATACTTTCGCCAAAACTTGGAGCTTCGCTCAAACGTACGTTTCTGCTGATAATGGTCTCGAAAACCATTTCTGGGAAATGCAGATTCACCTCTTCTACTACTTGGTTAGACAGTCGCAATCTGCCATCAAACATGGTAAGAAGTAAACCTTCTATATCTAAATTTTCATTGTGAATTTTTTGTACATTTTTGATGGTATTGAGTAGTTTACCAAGACCTTCTAGTGCAAAATACTCGCACTGAATCGGGATAATTACAGAATCTGCGGCTGTAAGAGCATTGATGGTGATTAAACCTAAACTTGGTGCGCAATCTATAATGATGTAATCATATTGTTCTTTGATATTTTTTAGGGATTTTTTCAGCATATATTCACGCTGTGATTTATCTACCAATTCTATTTCGGCAGCAACCAAATCTATGTGAGAAGCTATGATATCTAAATTGGGAGTTGCT
The DNA here is from genome assembly GCA_937876095.1 of uncultured Flavobacteriales bacterium. Lineage (GTDB taxonomy): Bacteria > Bacteroidota > Bacteroidia > Flavobacteriales > Weeksellaceae > CALFIE01. The sequence continues at coordinate 101,150 of CALFIE010000006.1, forward strand.
GTTTTCTGAATGCATTTTTCGGCTTCTACACTATGCTCCAAAAGATTATAGGTAGAATAAATAACCTCATTTACACCCAAACCAGAAGTTGCATTTGCTTGTGGATCAGCATCTATCAATAAAATTTTCTTTTCTAGCACACCTAAAGCTGCAGCCAAATTAACTGCAGTCGTGGTTTTACCAACACCACCTTTTTGATTTGCTATACCTATAATTTTACCCATTTTTCACATTGTTTAATCTACAAAAATACATTTTTTTCGGAATGATGCAGATTCATAATAATCCTATATAATATAACCTATTGTAAATTAAATGATTAGATCTAAAAAAAATTATCCACAAAATTTACTGTATTGTGGATAATTATCAAATAAACTATGAGAAAACCGCTATTCAAACTGCATTGAAATTGGAATTTTGAAATATGAACGAACTGGTTTACCTTTTACTTTTGCTGGTAACCAAGTATTTTTTATAGATTTTATGGCTTTTTCTGCAGCTTTGTTGAAATCAGCATTGTTACCATTTGCATTCACTGCGGTGATGCTCCCATCTATTTCTACAATGAATACTACATTTGCTTTTAGCACATTATCGATCCCTTCAAAATCTGAAGCATCAAAATTCTGACCTACTTTTTCGCGAAAAGCATTGATTCCGCCTGAAAATTGAGCTTCTTCATCTACATCTATTACTGGATCATTGTTTGGTTTATCAATTTTCTCTGTTACAATTGGTTTTACTACGATTGGTCCAACTTCTATTGGTTTATAAATATCAGTAGTAGTTCCATTATCATTTGTAACAGTAGAAATGGTACCTTTTTTTAAATCTTCATTAGAAGGTGCTGCTGTTTCAACTACGGGTTTATGAGCAGGAATTGGAACTATACTTGCAACTGTTTTTTGATCTTTAATTGCGGAAGTTGGTTTCGTTTTTTCAGGAATTACGGGATCTTTGTCATTAATAATTTCGAAAATTTTAGGAGCAGGATAACTAATAGCCCCATCAACAATTGGTTTTGATTTCAACAGTTCTAAAACAGTTGGTGTTGCAGCAATTGCAAAAAACAAGGCAACTCCTATAAATAGGGATTTTTGCAGCACCAATTCTTCATTATTTCTAATAACATAAGCACCATATTCTTTATTTCTATTTGCGAAAATCGCTTGATTGAAACGAAATTCCTGGTCTGAATTGAATAAATTTTTCATATTTAAGAAATTGTAGTTAATAAAATGTTTTTTAAATGAAATATTAATATGATATGATTTTATTGAAATCAATTAAATTACAGCAATAATCTTGCCAAAAAATTATTTTTTTGTCACTAATTTCACAAAATCAATTAATAATCATTAATATTTATTATTCTTTAAATAGTAAATTTCATACACCAATATTTAAAAAAAATCCACAAAAAAAACATCTTCTGCGACTGCAGAAGATGTTATTATTATTTTATCTAAAAAATTTTAGAAAAGCTCTTTTCTGATGATGTTTTGGCTGCGTTCTGGACCTACCGAAACCAAATACACATTGATTCCTAAGTAATCTTCAATAAATCCGATGTAATTTTTTGCATTTTCTGGCAATTCATCAAAAGTTCTGGCTTTGGTAATATCATTATCCCAACCATCTAATTCCTCGTAGATTGCTTCGTAATCGTACAATTTGGTGGTAGAAGAAGTGAAATAATCTATAATTTTTCCGTCTTCGGTTTTGTAGTGGGTACAGATTTTCAGTTTCCCAAAACCGGTGAGAACATCTAATTTGGTAATTACCAGATTATTAATTCCATTAATCATACAAGCGTGTTTCAGCGACACCAAATCCAACCAACCAGTTCTTCTTGGTCTTCCTGTAGTTGCTCCAAATTCGTGACCAATTTTTCTGATTTCTTCGCCCAACTCATTGTCTAATTCGGTTGGGAAAGGTCCATTCCCAACTCTTGTAGTGTACGCTTTTGATACGCCAATTAAATTCTGCAAAGCAGTTGGCGGAACTCCCGCTCCTGTACAAACACCACCAGTAGAAGGCGAAGACGAGGTAACATAAGGATAGGTACCGAAATCTATATCCAACATCAGTGCTTGTGCACCTTCGAAAAGGATATTTTTACCTTCGTGTATTGCTTGGTTCAGTTCTAGTTCGGTGTCTACAATTCGGTCTTTCAGCAATTCACCAATTTCCAGAAATTCATTGTAGATTTCATCAAAACTCAGAGTTGGTTTTTCAAAATATTTCTCGAAAAGCGAATTTTTGGTTCGCAGATTTTTCTCAATTTTTTCTTTCAGCACCTCAGGATTTAGTAGATCAATCATCCTAATCCCGACACGCGCAATTTTGTCTTCATAACAAGGTCCGATTCCTTTTTTGGTGGTACCAATTTCGGTTCCTCCTTTTTCTTCTTCTCGGTACGTATCTAGCAAAATATGATACGGCATTATGACGTGCGCTCTTCTACTGATGAAAACGTGATCGGTTTTGTAACCCTTATCTTCAATACTTTTAATTTCTCGCAAGAAAGATTTTGGATTCACCACTACTCCATTTGCAATGATGCATTTTCCTTTGCACTGCAAAACACCAGAAGGTAGCAAATGCAATACAAATTTATCCTCACCAACATACACAGTGTGACCAGCATTGTCACCACCTTGGAAACGTACAACGTAATCCGATTTGGCAGATAAAACATCTGTAATTTTTCCTTTGCCTTCATCACCGTACTGAAGACCAACTACCACGTAAGTTGACATATTTTTTGCTTTTTTTAGATTGCTACAAATTTAGTTGTATTAAAAAAGATGCGCAAACAATGTGGAAAAGTAATTCATTTTTTTTCTAAATTTTTTGGGCATGTCCCGCTTGTTTTTCCATCACAAAAACCATTGCTAAACAATCGGGTCGCTACGTTCGCTACAATCTTTTTTAGGGTTGCGGCGGCTTCGCCGCCGCAACCCTAAAAAAGGATTTCCGCTACCATCGCTCATGCAATTTTTGTACTTCGATTCCATTGAATTCCATCAAAACAAATTTTTTAAAAAATAAACTTAAAAAAATATTAATATCATCACTCTCACCAATTAATAAATTTTATTTTTTTAAACTCACAAAAAACTCTGCTAAACCTACCAAATCTGCTAGGGAATTATATATTTAACATTCAAAGATTTTACAAAAAATTTCGATTTTATTTAACATAAACCAAAAACCCAAAAAAATCCTTAAATTTGCTCATTAAAATTACTATGGAATCAGTACAAATCCACGACAAACGCTTTGTCCCTTATCTGAAAAACGATGAAATCCAAAGCATCATAAAAGAACTAGCCGAAAAAATTCATGAAGAATACAAAGACGAAACCCCTGTTTTCATAGGCGTTCTAAATGGTGTCATTATGTTTTTTGCAGATTTTCTGAAATATTATCCGGGCAAATGCGAAATTGCATTTCTGCAAGTTTCCTCGTATGTTGGTACCCAATCTACAGGAATTGTATACAAAAAAATGGATTTGACCAAAGATGTAGAAGGCAGACATATTATTTTGATGGAAGACATTGTAGATACAGGAAATACCTTAGAAAGTCTCTACGCTTATTTCGAAAATACACAACGTCCAAAATCTATAAAAGTGGCAACATTGTTACTAAAACCAGAAGTTTTCAAAAAAGATTTCAAAATACATTACGTTGCAAAAGAAATTCCTAACAAATTTGTATTAGGATATGGTTTAGATTACGATGAATTAGGCAGGAACCTACCCGATTTGTACCAGTTAGAAGATGGTAGAATCAATCATTAAAAAAAGTGAAATAATAATATCAAAAATTAAATCTAATAAAATGATTAACATCGTATTATTCGGTCCTCCTGGAAGTGGAAAAGGAACTCAAGCTCAAAATTTAATAGAAACATTCAATCTTAAACAAATTTCTACCGGAGATTTATTCCGTTACAACATCAAAAACGCTACAGAACTTGGTACGCTTGCAAAATCTTATATGGACAAAGGCGAATTGGTTCCAGATCAAGTAACCATAGATATGTTGATAGACGAACTAAAAAAAACAACTGATTCCAATGGTTTCATCTTCGATGGTTTTCCAAGAACTTCACATCAAGCATTAGTTTTAGACCAAATTGTAAAAGATCAACTTGGAGCAGATATTTCTATTTGTTTATCATTAATAGTAGAAGACGAAATTTTAGTTCAAAGATTAGTGAAACGTGGTGAAACCAGCGGCAGAACAGATGATTCCGATGAAAATATCATCAGAAACCGAATCAAAGAATATTACGCAAAAACCGCCGAAGTTGCAGAATTGTACAAGCAACAAGGTAAATATGTAGAAGTAAACGGAGTTGGTGAAATTCCTGAAATTTCTGAAAAACTCTTCGCAGAAGTGCAAAAATTTTTATAACTCGTCACAGCGAACGTAGTGAAACAATCTGTTGGTTTTAAAGACAGATTGCTTCGTTATTCTTCCTCGCAATGACAACAAAAACAACTTATGTCAAATTTCGTAGATTACGTAAAAATCCATTGTAAGAGTGGTCACGGTGGTGCAGGTTCTGCGCATCTTCGTCGTGAAAAATATATTCCAAAAGGTGGGCCAGATGGTGGAGATGGAGGAAGAGGTGGACACGTAATTATGAAAGGAAATTCTCACGAATGGACACTACTACCACTTCGATTTACACGCCATATAAAAGCAGAACGTGGTGAAAATGGTGGTAAAAACCAATTGACGGGAGGATTTGGCGAAGATGTTTACATCAACGTTCCCATCGGTACGATCGCTAAAAATGAAGAAGGAGAAATTCTTGGAGAAATTTTAGAAGACGGACAAGAAATCATCATCATGAAAGGAGGAATGGGAGGTTTGGGAAATGAACATTTCAAATCTTCTACCAACCAAACACCACGTTATGCACAACCAGGAATGCCCGGTGAAGAAGGTTTTGTAACTTTTGAATTGAAAATTTTAGCAGATGTTGGTTTAGTTGGATTCCCAAATGCAGGAAAATCTACACTTCTTGCTGCGGTTTCTGCGGCAAAACCAAAAATTGCAGATTACGCTTTTACCACTTTAACACCGAATTTAGGAATTGTAGACTACAGAAATTACAAATCTTTTGTAATGGCAGATATTCCGGGAATTATAGAAGGTGCAGCCGAAGGAAAAGGACTTGGTCACCGATTTTTACGGCATATCGAGCGAAATTCTATCTTGCTTTTTCTAATTCCTGCAGATTCTGAAAGTCATTTTCAAGAATTTAAAATTTTGGAAAATGAACTTAAGGAATACAATCCCGAACTTTTAGACAAAGATTTTATCCTTTCCATTTCTAAATCCGATTTGTTGGATGATGAATTGAAAAAAGAAATTTCTGCAGAATTTCCCGATAACAGAAAACCACTCTTCTTCTCCGGAGTTACAGGTGAAGGTTTAACAGAATTGAAAGATGCCATTTGGAAGAAGTTGCACGAGTAAATTAATTTTTTTGGCAGCGATTTCCGCCCTCCGTTCCCGCTTTTTGTAGTTTTTGCCTTGCATTTTCATTTCAAAAAACTACAAAAGAGCTCCACTCAGGTCGGGCTGCAAAGTCTGCAAATATAATAATTGTGGAGCGTTATTAGAGCTTAAAGCTCTAACAACGCTCCATAAAATTTATCCCATAAATCGTAAAAATCTTTATCAAAAAAATAAAACCTATCTTTGCTCCATATTTCGCGGCATTCTTAAGCCAAAGTATTTTATACTTTCAAAATTTCTGCAATTATTTTCAGATTTTTTTCGCTTAAAAAATGAAGAAGCAAAATGCTTCGTCCGCATCATTTTTTAATTACAACATATTGTTATTTACAGACTTACAACTCATTAAGCCCATTTTAGATGCGCTTACAAAGGAAGGTTATGAAAAACCAACTCCTATTCAGCAACAAGCAATTCCTTCGGTTTTAGAAGGCAAAGATTTACTCGGGACTGCACAAACAGGAACCGGAAAAACCGCCGCTTTTGCGATCCCAATTTTGCAGAATTTATCGCAAAAAAACTCCAAAAACAACCAAATAAAAGCCCTAATTTTAACTCCAACCAGAGAATTGGCCATACAAATTGAGGAAAGTTTCCACGCATACGGAAAATTCCTGAATATGAGAACGTTGGTTATTTTCGGCGGTGTGAAACAAGGTGCACAAGAACAATCCTTAAGAAAAGGCGTTGATATTTTGGTGGCAACTCCAGGTAGATTGCTCGATTTTATTGGGCAAGGAATTATTTCGCTCAAAAATTTAGAAATTTTTGTTCTGGATGAAGCCGATAGAATGCTAGATATGGGATTTGTGCACGATGTGAAACGCATCGTGAAATTGCTCCCTGCAAAGAGACAAACCTTGTTTTTCTCCGCAACTTTCCCCAAAGAAATTGCAGAATTGGCAAATTCTATGCTTACCAATCCTGTGAAAGTTTCGGTAGCTCCCGTTTCTTCTACTGCAGATACCATCAATCAGAAGGTTTATTTTGTAGATAAAGACGACAAGTTGGATTTGCTGGTTCATATTTTAGAAGACCACATAAAAGATTCGGTTTTAGTGTTTTCTAGAACCAAACACGGCGCCGATAAAATCGCCAGAAAACTACACAAACACCACATTTCGGCAGAAGCAATTCATGGGAATAAATCACAAAATGCGAGACAAAACGCTTTGAGTAATTTCAAATCGGGGAAAACCAGAGTTTTGGTAGCCACTGATATTGCAGCTCGTGGAATTGATATTGATGATTTGAAATATGTCCTAAATTTTGAACTTTCAGACGTTTCTGAAACCTACGTTCATAGAATTGGCAGAACCGGAAGAGCAGGTTCAGAAGGGAATTCGATCTCGTTTGTAGATGGTCTGGATTTGGTGAATCTAAAAAATACCGAAAAACTGATTGGTAAAAAAATTCCGGTAGAAAGAGCACATCCTTATCATACTGATAATTTGGTGGAACAGAAAAGAGATTCTAACAACAAACCTTTCACACCACGACCACAAGCAAAGCCAAAACCACAAAAACAGGAAAATACAGGTCACGCAAAACCAAAAAATAAAAGCAATTTCTTTAGAAAGAAATAATTTTTCAGAAATAATATAGGTAAATAGGCTTCAAAAAAAATTGGAGTCTTTTTTATTTTTTCCTGAAAATCCATACATCTTGCTCCAATTTTCCATTGATGTTGGTAGAAGGAATATGATCCAAAATTTCCATTTCAGAGAATAATTTTTTCACAAAATCATCTGGATGAAAAGCGGAATAGGTTCTATGACCTTCTAAAACGTTACCTCTAATCAAAATTTTTCCGTTTTCAAAAATATTTTTTTCCTCATTGGTAAGTATGCTCAGAAAAGCGTTTCCTTGCAAAGTCAATAATAATATTCCATTTGGTTTAAGAATTCTATAGAGTTCGTGGTACCACTCAAAATGTTTCTCTTCTGAAAGATGTGTGAAAATAGAAATTCCGTAAATCACATCAAAAAATTTATTTTCGTATGGTAACTTGGCTTCTAAAGTGTTGTGATTAAAGGCTACGTTTGCAATATGCTTTTTATCCCAATCTATCGTTTTTTGGTTGTAATCTGTACCAAAAAATTCTGCATTTTTCAAAATTTCTGGAAAATGTCTTATAACTCTTGCAGGACCACAACCCCAATCTAAAATTTTTGTGTTATCTAAAGTTATAAATTTTTCAAAATTCTCTTTCAACCAAATTGCCGTATTTTTTCCACCAAAATAGTAATTTTCATATTTCATTTGGAATGATTCATAAATCAAATAATCTGGTGGCAACTTGATGTTAGGATGGTTTTTCTTAAATTTTGCATTTTCTTTTCTGTTTTTGAATTTCATCACATAAAACCGAACTTTATCTGAAAAGAATAGTAGATTATTATCCCGCAAAAATTTTGAAATAGTACTTTTATTAATCATCATTTTGTTATTTTTTTAAACAATTTCTGTGCATTTTCGGTAGTAATTCTGTCGATTTCTGCAAAATCTTTATCATAAATATTCACCAATTTGCCAACCACCAAATCTAGGTAAGAACTCTCATTTCGTTTACCACGATGCGGAACTGGCGCTAAATACGGCGAATCTGTTTCTAAAACGATATTTTCAAGCGGAATCTCGTGCAAAAATTGGTCAATTTTTCCGTTTTTGAAAGTGACAACTCCGCCAATTCCGAGGAGGAAACCTAAACTGATAGCGTGCTTTGCTTGTTCTAAATCTCCAGAAAAACAATGGAAAATTCCACGCAATTTGGGGTGTTTTTTCCGTTCGAGAACTTCAAATGTCTCATCGAAACTTTCTCTGGTGTGAATCACAATCGGTAAATCTCGCTCGATTGCCCAATCTATTTGTTGTTCAAATGCTTTTATTTGAATATCTAAAGTAGTTTTGTCCCAATACAAATCAATCCCAATTTCACCAATTGCTGGGAAAGTTCTTTCGTTTAAATATTTTTCAACCAATTTCAACTCATTTTCCCACGATTCTGGCTTCACATAACAAGGATGCAATCCCATCATTGCAAAAATTTGCCTGGGAAATTGCGCTTCTAAATCCAACATTTTTTGGTGATGTTCAGAATCGATTGCAGGCAGATAAAATTCGGTAACGCCTTTATCAATCGCACGTTGAATCATTTCGGTTCTGTCTTGGTCGAATTCTTCGGAATATAAGTGTGTATGTGTGTCTACCATTATTAGTTTTTAGTTGTTGGTTTTTGGTTTTTGGTTTTTAGTTTTTAGTTGATAATTAATTTTTTAATTTCTTAGTTTTTTAATTTCTTAATTTTTTAATCGCTTAATTTTTTAATTAATTATAAGTTTCATCATCAAATCGGTTTGAACATCGTTTCCTAAAACAAAATCATGTTTCCCGAAAATTTCAAAGCCATTTTTTTCGTAAAATTTGATGGCTCTTTCGTTTTTTTTCCAAACTCCTAACCAAATGTATTCTAAATTTAGTTCTTTACCAATTTCTATAGATTTTTCAAATAGAAATTGTCCTATCTTCTTTCCTAAAAATTCTTTTAAGACATAAATTCTTTCGATTTCGAAATGGTTATCATTCATTTTTTCGGTTTGGGCATTTTTAAAATTGAGTTTTAAATACCCCAAAATTTCCCCTTCATTTTCTGCAAAATAAAATTCGGAATTGGGATTTTCAAGTTCAGATTTTAAACTTTCTAAACTCAAATTTTCTTCAATATATTGTTGCATATCTTCTTCGGTATTCACTTCTTCAAAGGTTTCTCTGAAGGTTTGAATGCTTATTTTCTGAAGATTTTCTACATCTGAAATATTAAGTTTTTTGAAAATGATATTTTGCATTGATTTTATTTTTAACGCAAAGAGCGCAAAGATTTTATTTAATAAAAATCAAAATATTTTAAGTTTCGCTAAGATTCATCTATAGATAAATTATAAAGTGCTCAAAGTTATATTAATTACAATTTAATTATTGATTTATTTGGAATAAATTCCATTGCTATAATATCAATTTTTCATTGATTCATTGGGGAAAATTCCAATGCTATAAAATCGGTTGTTCCTACGGAACTCAAAAAATTCAAAACAATATTAAGTACATTATACTTTTTACATTGTACATTTTCAAAAAATCTGATGCTTCACTTTCGCTTGTTGTTTAGCAATTCTTGCATTTATTTTTTCTAAAAATTCCTGATGTTTCGGGCTATTTTCATTAGAAGTTTTATGTTTTAAGGCTTGATTGATTTTGAAATTTTCTTCTATAAAATCCATGGTTTCATCAGAAAAATAGGCATTTCCAAATTTTTCAAAAATATAATTGATTGCTTGAGAATTGGGGTGAATCATATCTTCTTTATAAAATCTATAATCACGCAAATCATCCATCATCATTTCATAAATTGGTAAATAATGACAGTTTTGGCGATCAGAAATCGTCTCGTGAATACCGGAAATGAGCAAAGATTTGCTCCAATTATTTTCAACAATTCCGTCTTTGGTGTGACGAACTGGCGAAACTGTGAACAAAATCTGCAACTCATCTTTGCAAATATCTTCTAGATTTTGGATGGTTTCTGAGATGGATTGTGTGATTTCAGCAGTGGTTAACAATCGTTTTTCAAAATATTTGGCTGGAATTTTGTGACAATTGGCTACCAATTTTTCTTTAGGTAAAAATTCATAAATAAAAGAAGATCCATAAGTAATAATGACGAAATTGGTGTTTTGAAGAAATAGATTTCCTTCTTCAATTTTTTCATTGATCTTTTCTAAAGTTTTGTGCACATAATCTGAATCGAAATGCGTGTGATGATCGAGCGAAATGTACTGATCACCAAACGAAATCAGATCTTTCTCCTGGTAAAATTCGGAATCGTGGACTTTTTTGATGGCATTATTGATTGAAAAAGGATTGAAAACTGTTCCGAAAGGATTGTTAAACGTTTGCATTTGACCTTTTTCCAAAAGCTCTGAAATTTCGGTGGCAAAACACGAACCAATGGAAAAAATTTGGTCTTCCAATGCTATTTTTTGGTCGGATTCTTTGATTTCTACTTCTGTACGGAATTTCATTTTTGAGATTCGAGATTCGAGATTCGTGTTATGAGTTATGAATTATAAGTTATGAGTTTTGATTATGAGTTAGCAATTTTCTTATATCAAGATTCTAATTCTTAAATGTGATTCTCGAATTTCAAATCTTGTATCTTGGAACTCGTATCTCGGAACTTGGAACTCTTACTACGACTAAGATTCTCTTCTTAACAAATAGTTGGCTAATTCTATAAATGGTCGTTTCTTTTCGTCGGGAAGATCTATTTTTTGAAGGTAAGATTGTGCAATTTCGTTGTGAAATTGTACCAATCGCAAAGTTTTTTCGTCTACGTGTGTTCTTCTGAAAATCTTTTCAACACTGTAAATTTTATCTACATTATCGGTTTTTCTGCTATACCAATAGTCGAGTTCATTTCGCTCCTGTTCATTGGCATGTTCTTTTGCAAGTTGGTACAAAATGGTTTTCTTATTCTCGTAAATATCACCTGCATGTTTTTTACCAAATTGCTCCTGATTTCCGAATACATCTAGATAATCATCCATAATTTGAAAAGCAATACCAATGTGTTTCCCAAAATTGAAAATTGCTTTGGCATCACTAAATTTCGCACCTGCAATAATGGCTCCTATTTCAAAAGAAGAAGCACTAAGAACACCTGTTTTATAGGTAATCATCCTAATATAATCGTTATAGGTAACGTTTTCTTGTGTTTCAAAATTAATATCATATTGTTGTCCTTCGCAAAGTAATAAACCAGTGTGTGTAAACACTCTTACACACGCTTTGTACAAGTTGGGTTCTAAATCTTCAAAAAATTTGTAGGCTTTTAGTAACAATCCATCTCCTGAAAGTATTCCGGTATTGATGCCATGAATCGTATGAATGGTAGGAACGTTTCTTCTGAGTGGCGCTTCATCCATAATATCATCGTGAATCAAGGTGAAATTATGAAAAAATTCTATGGCTAAAGCCGGTTTTAAGGCTTTTTCTATATCACCACCAAAAAGATCATTTGCCATAAGAACCATGATTGGTCTCAATCTTTTACCACCATGTGAAATAATGTAATTCATTGGTTCATAGAGTTCTTTTGGTTTGTCTTTGAAACAATATTTTGCGATTGCTTTGGCTACTATTTCTTGGTATTCATCTAAAAATTGCATAAAAAATCTAGTTTCTACAAATTTACATATTTATAATTTATTTTAGGTACTAAAAAAACTACTTGTAGAACAAGTAGTTTCAAAATTTTAGAAATTTTTATTTTTAATTAAAAAAGTGACATTATTAAATACACAATTCCTGCAATGATAGCACTAATTGGAATTGTAAGAATCCACGCCCACAATAAATTAAGTGTTACACCCCATCTTACAGCGCTAATTCTTTTGGTAGCACCAACTCCGATGATAGAACCAGTAATAGTATGTGTGGTAGAAACAGGAATTCCCATTTGTTCTGTGAGGAACAAAGTAGTTGCACCTGCAGTTTCTGCACAAACTCCTTCTAATGGAGTCACTTTGGTGATTTTAGACCCCATAGTTTTTATGATTTTCCAACCACCACTTAATGTTCCTAATGAAATCGCAATGTAACAAGAAAGTGGCACCCAATTTGGCATTTGACCAATATCGGTAATTTGTCCTGCTGCAACAAGTGCTGCTGCAATAATCCCCATCACTTTTTGTGCATCGTTTCCACCGTGACCAATACTGAAAGCTGCAGAAGAAACCAACTGAAGTCTTTTCATCATATTTGCCGTTTTCTCTGCACTAGGATCTTGTCTGAAATGGTTGTAGATAAAAGTTATGATAAAAAGAACCATTATAAAAATCAAACCAAGTCTAATAATTTTGTTATCCGATTTAGCAACTGCTTTACTTAGGTCTTTTTCTACATTTACAGATATCTTATCTTGAAATTTCGCTAATGTGGTATTACCTAAATGATAATTCGCTGCTTTCATGGTATTATAGATTTCTTCTGAACCTTTTTCAAAACCTTCTTCAGGGATTTTTTTGGTAATTGGTTTCAGAACCTCATCATACAATTTTTTGTCAGCTTTATACGTAACGGCAAAAGTTGGGTCAATATCTGCTTTACCTTTTTCTTTTTCCAATTCCATAAAAACTGATAATTTATCAGCAATTTTAGATTCCCAAATCGGATTGGTATCTACCGTTTGTACCATTTCGTGCGCTACTTTATCAGCACCTAATATTTCGTATTTTTCGGCAATTGGAGCTAATTTAGTGGCATTTGCTTTAGCAAGATCCAGTTTTTTCTGTTGGTCTGCTAATTTTTCTGTTTTTTCAGAAATTTCTTTGGCTATTTCTGGTGTTTTTTGCTCGTGCGCATTTAGTTTTTCTAGTTCTAAAGTGTATTTTGCAACTTCGTGGCTGTATTTATCTACTTTGAAATATTTAGATACATTTTCTTTAGCTTTGTCGGCTTCAAATTTTTGAAAACCAAACCAGATTCCCAAACTTGCGAGTAACAACCAAAATGTTTTCACCCAAATATTTCTGTGTATAGTAATAAAAGTGAATGTCATAGAAATTAACATTCCAACTATTGGTGCTAAAAAAATAAACAACACTATTTGCATAATTTTCCCGCTATCAACAATATTGGCTAAAGCAGGAATATCAGCACCTTTTTTGAGTGCAACATAAAATGCGTGCGTAATTGCAGAACCTGCAAATCCACCAATTAAGGTATGAGAAGAGGAAGACGGAATTCCGTACCACCAAGTTAAAAGATTCCAAATAATGGCTGCAACAAGACCAGCCATAATTACTTCTAAGGTGATGTACTCTTTGAAAACCGTTTTACCAACGGTATTTGCTACGCTGTGATCTTTGAAAATCAGAAACGCCACAAAATTAAAAAACGCTGCCCAAACTACTGCCTGAAAAGGTGTGAGAACCTTAGTAGAAACTATGGTTGCGATGGAATTGGCAGCATCGTGAAATCCATTTATATAATCAAATATAAATGCAAGTGCGATGATAATTAATAATAAAACTGGGAAATCCATTCGTTTACAAATTTTTATAAGTTAAAAGAATAGACTAAGCGTATTTTATCATAATGGTTTCTATGATATTGGCTACATCTTCGGCTTTATCGGTTACTTCTTCTAGATATTCGTATACCGATTTTATTTTGATGATGTTAATCGCATCACTGGTTTCGAATAATTTCACCATAGATTGAGATAAGATTTCATCTGAAATATTTTCGTAAGAATTTATTTTGATGCACGCTTCTTTCACAGCTTCAGCATTTTTAAAACCTTTCAAGTTTTTGATGGCCACCTGAATTTCTAAACACGCTTTATAAATCAACAAAGAAAACTCTGTGTAAGCTTTGGTTTCGGGTGATTTGTATAGGAAAATATATTTAGATGATGCATAGATAAAATCGGCGATATCATCTAAACCTCCTGCTAAACTATGAATGTCTTCACGATCAAATGGAGTAATGAAATTTTTGCCCAATTCTATGAAAAGTTCGTGCGTATATTCGTCGTTTTTATGTTCGAAATCGCTCATTTTTTTCAATAAACTATCATCATTCACATCGAAATCAAGCAAACCGTCATGAAATTGTTTGGACATATCTACCAAATTTTCTGCTACTTTTTCGAATAATGCAAAAAACACTTTGTCTTTTGGCTGGAAAAAACTGAATACGTTACCTAGTCCCATATTATTTATTTTTGTTTAATTTTATATTATTTTATCGGCGCAAATATCCGAATTAACAATTTGTATTTATTTGTTCTAATATTAATTTTTGTTAACATTGCTTAATCTGCAACAGGAATTTTGTGTGTTTCATTATACTTCAATCGATCGAATGTAAAATTAAGTCCGAAATACAAAAAGTGTAAATTTCTGTTTGAAGTGGCCCCAAATTCTCTTTGCCAAAGATACCCAAGATTAGCGTTGACATAATCACTAAAAACATAACCTAAACCACCAAACACCCGATTTCTTTTAAAAGTTGGGAAATCTGGACCTACGAACATTTCATCAAAAGCATTAGCATACAATGTTTTAGGCGCAATCTTTTTACTATTAATAGGTACCGTTGTAGTAAATCTATAACGGTATCTTTCGGTATCATCTTCAGTATTGGTTTGCGGAAAATCAAAAAATCTTTTTTCAGCACGCAATCTATGGTCAATTTTTGCAATAGAAATGTTATGGCTGTATATATATTGTAGCCAAATTCTCAATTCATTTTGGTAAAATTTGTTGTTCTTATAGGTACCATATTTCCCAATCCCAATGAAAGGTTGATGGTGTTTATTGATATTGTAACCAATCCCGCCTTTCATTTCATAATAATCAATTTTGGAGTAATCTTCTATACCTCGCTCTTGTAATTCTACATACAACAACCAATGTTTGTCGTGCTTATACGTGAAAGAGGTCATATTAAACGAAGAAATATGCTCATTTGGATTGGTTTGGGCTGTAATTGATACCGCCCAGAAAAATAGAAATAGTAGTGTTAATCTTTTCATTGTTTACTTTTTACGGTGCAAAGGTATATTTTGTAAATGTTGTTAATATGAACATAAAGTTAAATTTATGAGGTGAAAAAATATTCTAAAACAATCATTCAATTTTTTTATCAATAATAATATAACTCATTAATTATCAATAGATAAAAAGGTATTTTTGATAATGAAAAATTGGATTAATTAGGACTGTTTTAATTAATTGGCTATATTAAGTTTTGTTAACATTAGAAAAATTTTAGGCAAAAAAAAGCACCGAAAAAATTCGATGCTCTATGATTATCATTAAAGAAAAAAACTAGTTTGCAACTTCTGCGCGCATTTCTTTTCCTTTGAATTTTTGGGTTTCAAGTCCTCTCAACACCTCATCTTTGAAAGATTTTTCTACTTCGAAGAAGGTGAATTTATCCAAAATTTCGATATCACCTATATCAGGACGTTTTTTAGCTTTAGATGTTGCTTTGTTCAAAATATCGAGCATATCTATTTTTTTCAACTGGTCTCTTTTGCCAAGATTGAAGAAAAATCTCACCATATCTTCATTTTTTCTGCGCGGTTTTGAGCTTCTGTCTCTGTCTCCACCTCGATCAAATCGTCTTTCACCACGATCTCCTCCTCTATCACGATCTCTTCCTCTGTCTCTGTCGCGATCTCTTCTGCTACCACCTCTGTCATCACGATCGCTGGAGAATTTTTGTTCTGCCAAATCGTTTTTGTCTTTGTAGTAGAGCGCCATATCTCGCAGTTGCAATTGCAACATTTGGTGTACCAATTCTTCTTTGGTAAATGCAGATAAATCTGGAATCAATGCATCATCAAAAGAGAAAAGATCTTCGTGTTCGGTAAATAATTTCTCGAAAACACCACCAACTTGCGCTTTAATAATTGCATCACCAGTTGGTATTTTTTTCTCGATAATGTCAATTTTGGTCGACATTTTTATTTGTTTCAGTTTTCTAGATTCTTCTGGTTTAATCAGCGACATAGAGATACCGTCTTTCCCAGCTCTACCAGTTCTACCACTTCTGTGTACAAAAACTTCTGGATCATCTGGTAAAGAGTAGTGAATTACGTGTGTAAGCGAATCTACATCTAAACCTCGTGCTGCAACATCTGTTGCTACCAAAATATCAATATTTTTGAGACGGAATTTTTTCATCACCGTATCACGTTGTGCTTGTGATAAATCACCGTGCAACGCATCTGCAGAATAGCCATTTTGCATTAGGAAATCGGCCACTTCCTGAGTTTCCATTCTGGTTCTACAAAAAATGATGGAATATTGATTCGGATTAGCGTCTATCAAACGTTTTAAGGCTTCTTTTTTGTGACGATAACCTACTACATAATATTCGTGGGTGATGTTTTTCTTCACCTCATTGATGGAGCCTACCGAAATACGATGTGGTTGGTTAAGATAATTTTTAGAAATTCTCTCCACCTCTCTGTTCATAGTTGCAGAAAACAACAAGGTTTGTTTGGATTCTGGTGTTTCTCTCAGGATGGTTTCTAGATCATCTTTGAATCCCATAGAAAGCATTTCGTCTGCTTCATCTAATACCAACCAATTTATTTCAGAAAAATCGAGTGCTTTTCTATTAATCAAATCGATTACTCTACCAGGAGTTCCCACAATAATTTGTGGTTTGTCACGTAGACTTCTCATTTGTTCGGTAATGCTGCTACCACCATAAACTGCAACAGTTTTGATGTTTTTCAAAAATTTGGAGTAATTTTTAATGTCTTTCGTAATCTGAAGACATAATTCTCTTGTCGGACAAAGTACCAGAAATTGGATTTTGCGACTACCATCGTCAATCATATCCAAAATCGGAAGCGAAAATGCTGCTGTTTTGCCCGTCCCAGTTTGCGCAAGAGCGATTAAATCGCGAGTATCTGTAGAAATAAAAGGAATGGTCTGTTTTTGGATTTCAGTTGGGTTTACGAACCCTAATTCACCAATTGCTTGCTGTATTTCAGCACCCAAATTGGTATCAGTAAATAAATTCATTAAGTATTTTAAAATTTTTGCAAAGATACGCTTTTTAATATTAGGAAAAAACAGGTCTTTTTTTTGAGAATTTTCTAATTTTCATTGATGATGAAATGGCGTTTTTTTTTCCTCATTAATAATAAAAAAAGGCAAACTATAGAAATTTGCCTTTTTTGATATTTGAAATTCGGTGTGTTAAAATTTCCAACCGAAGGTGAAATACAAATTATTTTTGGTGTTTTTGACTTCAGAAACTACTGATGTTGTACTATTGACATCGAAATCGGTTGAATAGTATCCACTTCCGTAGGTTGAATTTCCGTATAAGGACGGATTGCTATACGTAGAATTTACATTTTGGTATCCAAGATCTACATAAACTCCTTTGAAATCTAGTCCAATTCCTAATCCTAAGGTACTTCTACTTGCTACGAACAAATTGCTATAAGAATTGGTAGAAAATTGCCCTGTTGAATTAAATGCTGCAATCGACATAGTATCAAACGGACTAGATGCATATGCATAACCACCTCTCAATCGGAATCTTTTAACTCTATATTCTGCTCCCAATTTTATTTCTGACATATTTTTGGAATTGCTAGAGAAAAAACTGTTGAGTTCGGTTTCTGCATCGCCATAAACTTTGTATCTAGGTTTGGTAACTCCTATAGTATAATCTAAATTGATCGCAAAATTTTTGTTTGGAACTAATGCTGCACTTACCGTAGCTTTGAGTGGTGTAGATAATTTTCTATCTTCAGAATAATTACCATAACCTATGTATCCGCTAGAATTAGTACCATATTCTGTAAATGATCTGTTGATAGTCCACCATGTTGGTGTTTCTATAGAGCCTCCTAATCTAAATTGATTATTGATTTTGCTAATTATTCCCAATGATGCCGAAAATCCAGTAGAATTTTCATTAAAAGGAGTGTATTGTTTGTCGTAGGTTGCAACAGAATTATCTAAATCCAAATGCAATTTTGCAGAATCATATTGCTCAATTTCTGCACTATGAAAATTCAAACCAGCACCTATGTAGAAATTATTGGCATAATTTCCGCCAATTCCGAAACTCATTTTCGACTGATTGCCATATCTGTCATAGGCTTGTCCTAAAAATCCCAAATTTCCAACTACAGGATTATTACTAGAATCTACCAAATTTTTCTGAATTACAATTTTAGAATTCCCAGGTGTTTCGGTATAATCTTCTATAGATTGACTTGAGTAATTAACTCCAATATTCAGAAATTTCCAAGGTGTTTCTGTTAGCAATTCGAAAACCGCTACTCCTGCTACATTCCCCATTTCCACATTACTTAAAGAGTAATTACTTTTAGTACTGTGCAATACGGTACTGTTTTTAGAATTTTGCACTGCCAAAGTTCCTGAAATATCACCTGTTATTGCCACACCTATTCCTGCAGGATTTACATTAAGTGCAGAAACATCACCACCCAATGCTCCTATTGAACCAGCCATAGATTGGTATTTTGCGGAACCGTTTAGATTGGTATTGCTATATATTTCGGTGGTATTTCTAATGGTAGAAACATCCTGAGCCTGCACAAAAAAAGCTGCAGAAATACTCAAAAGTAAGAATGAATTTTTGATCATTTTTGGTAATCTTTTTATTTTTTATTGAAAAATATACTTTTATTTTATCTGAAACCACCACTTCTTTGTCCACCTCCTGATGAAGAGCTTCCTGATGAAGAACCTCCTGATCTGAAACCACCACCTGAAGAAGAACTACCCGAATTGAAACCGCCACCTGATCTGAAACCGCCGTCTCCACCACTTCTGAATCTTGGTTCTGGACTTTGTTGCGGAACTGGTCTTGGTGTATTCTGCTGATAATCAGAATTTGAACGATATCTTGGTCTTGGTGTATCAGAATTTTGAATCACCGTATTGTTATTAGGTTGTGTACGATATCTTGGTGTAGAATTATTATTAATGGTCGTATTATTCATTTGTGATCCACTTCTAAATGCTGAATTATTAGACATTCTGTTAAAACCTTGCTGATAGGTATTTCCCATTCTACCATCTGCACCACTTCTCTTATAATTGTAGCGATATGGCGAACCATAATATCCGTAACCATAAGGATTGTAACCATAATTATACGGAGAATAATAACCATAATACGGATTGTAACCATAATAAAATGGACTATTGAAGCCATAATAAGGCATATATCCGTAACCATAACTCCAATATGGAGCGTAAGAATAATAACTCCAAGGTGATCCCCAAGAAAATCCGAATCCGAAACTACTTCCCCATCCGAAACTATTGTAAAATCCGTAAGGATATCCCCATCCGTTATAATCATTGTAGTAATGCGTTTCTGTACCTGCAAAATTTCCCCAATCAGAACCGCTGTTTCCTGCTCCCCAATTTCCGTAGTTATCATTTTTTGCATACGGATTGTAAACCGATGTAGAATCTTGGTAATCATACACTTGTCCTACTTGATTACCTCTACTAGTAATCACACCTTCTGGTAAAGTGTCTTTATTTGGGTCATAATAAACGCCATCAGTTTCGCTGTAGCCGCCCATTTGTGTACCACAAGATACCAAAAGTAACCCACCTGAAATCATTAAAACGATTTTTGATTTTAAGATTTCTACTACGTAATCCTGTATATTTTTTTTCATGATAAGGTGAAAAGTTTTAATTATGATTTATATTTGCATTTTATACCAAAACCATACCAAATAGGAGGTAAAAATTTTAAGTAAAAATACACTTTTATTTTTAGATGAAAATAGAATCAAAAAGTTAAATTAATTTTTAAAAATAATAATGGCAAAACTTACATCAAGAAGTGAAGATTACAGCAAGTGGTACAATGAGTTGGTTGTAAAGGCCGATTTGGCCGAAAATTCTGGAGTGCGGGGTTGCATGGTGATAAAACCTTATGGCTACGCAATTTGGGAAAAAATGAGAGACGAAATGGACCGAAAATTCAAAGAAACGGGACACGAAAACGCGTATTTCCCACTCTTTATACCCAAAAGTTATTTCGAGGCAGAAGAAAAAAATGCGGAAGGTTTCGCCAAAGAATGTGCCGTAGTTACACACTATAGATTAAAAACCGATCCCAATAATCCACATAAACTCATTGTAGATCCCGATGCAAAATTAGAAGAAGAACTCATAGTAAGACCTACTTCTGAAGCAATAATCTGGAATACTTACAAAAACTGGATTCAATCTTACCGAGATTTGCCAATCTTGATTAATCAATGGGCAAATGTAGTACGTTGGGAAATGCGTACTAGATTATTCTTACGTACTGCAGAATTTTTGTGGCAAGAAGGTCACACTGCGCACGCAACCAAAGATGAAGCTATAGAAGAAACCGAAAAAATGCTAGAAGTTTATGCTGATTTTGCCGAAAATTTTATGGCAATTCCAGTGATTAAAGGCATAAAAACCGCCTCCGAAAGATTTGCAGGAGCAGATGAAACCTATTGTATAGAAGCACTAATGCAAGACGGAAAAGCACTACAAGCAGGAACCTCGCATTTCTTAGGACAGAATTTTGCAAAAGCATTTGATGTAAAATTCACCAACAGAGAAGGAAAAATGGAATTTGCATGGGCAACTTCTTGGGGAACTTCTACTAGATTGATGGGAGCACTTATCATGACCCATTCCGATGATTTTGGTTTGGTTTTACCTCCCAATTTAGCACCTATACAAGTGGTGATGGTTCCGATCTTCAAAGGAGAAGAACAACTCAACGAAATCAACGAAGTTGCTTTTGAAATTCAAAAAAAATTAAAAGAAAAAGGAATCACTGTAAAATACGATAACCGATCTGAGCAAAAACCAGGTTGGAAATTCGCAGAATACGAATTAAAAGGAGTGCCGATTAGAATCGCCATTGGTCCCAAAGATTTAGAAAATAAATCCGTAGAAATTGCAAGAAGAGACCAATTGAGCAAAGAAACTCGCCCAATTCAAGATTTAGACATATATATAGAAGAATTACTAAAAACCATTCAAAAAGATATCTACCAAAAAGCCTTTAATTTCAGGGAAGAAAATATCACCAAAGTAGATTCTTATGATGAATTCAAAAAAGTATTAGAAGAAAAAGGAGGATTTTTACTTG